>RZYO01000134.1 GCA_009930325.1 Spirochaetia bacterium
CCTCATAGGATTTTCATGTAGCATCTGAATTTGAAAAGCTTTAGCATAATTAAACTTTCCATCATCACTTGGAGCATTACTTTTTTTATCTCTTTGACTTACTTGCTCAAAACTAGGTAGTTCAAATAATGGATATTTAAAATTATCTTTTATTTCTTCAAATTTTTTATTTGAGAATGAAACAACAGTTCCACTTACATCATAAATTGAAGAAATATCTTCCCCCTTATCTAATCTACTTACTATTTCAAGAGTTTGTTTTTCTCCCATCCCATATACTAATAAATCAGCTTTTGAATCTAAAATTATTGAGTGCCTTACTTTGTCACTCCACACATCATAATGAGCAAATTTTCTAAGTGATGCTTCAATACCACCAATAATTATTGGCACATCTTTATTAAATGCTTCTCTTGCTTTATTAGTATATATTATAGTAGCTCTATCTGGTCTAAAACCAGATTTTCCACCAGGTGAATAATAATCATTATTTCGTTTTTTATTTGAACTTGTATAATGGGATACCATAGAATCAATGTTTCCAGAACCTATCATACAACATAGTCTTGGGTTACCAAATGTTAAAAAATCATCAACCCTATCCCATCTAGGTTGAGCTACAATACCAACTCTATAGCCTTTGCTTTCTAGTAATCTTGCTAATAATGGAACTCCAAAAGATGGGTGATCAACATAAGCGTCTCCACTTACCATTACTACATCTACATAATCCCAACCTTTTTTTCCCATATCTTTTTTAGTTGTTGGTATAAATAAATCTCTATTCAATTTTTTTATTATCTCTCTTATTTTTTATTATAATTGTAGCTTATCAAAAAAAACCGATTCTATAAATCGATAAAGCTATCTTTATTCATTAATTATTGGTTTTATCTTTATATGTTTTTATATTTTTGATAAGCTATTTTTGTGAAAATAAAATTAATATCAGTTGCAATAGAAAAATCAAATCTTTCCTTCCCTTTAGGAGCACTTTGCATTGAAACAGCAATAAAAAGTGATGAAGAGTTAAATAATAACACTAAAGTTGAAACCTTACTTTATGATCTCGAAGATAATCCAAAATTAATAGCATCTTACATCATTAATGAAAATGTAGAAATGGTCGGATTATCTATTTATTTATGGAATAGAGAATGGTTTGATTCATTTACAAATGAGATAACTCGCTTAAATCCAAATATCTTTATATTTGCTGGAGGCAGTGAAGTTAGTGCTAATACAAACAGTTTTGATTTAAATAAATATAAATTTCTTATTGCAGGTGAAGGTGAGGAAAGTACTATAATAGCAATAAAAAAATTATTACATGGTGAAAAATTAATTTCAAATGGAATTATTAGTAAAGATAATCCTTCCCTAACATATTCTCCTAACATCGATTTATCTACATTAAAATCTCCTTTACTAAGTAATATTTGTAATCCTTTTTTATTTGAAGATTGTTCAATTCTTTGGGAAATGACAAGAGGTTGTCCTTTTAGATGTGGTTTTTGTTTTGAATCAAAAGGACTAAGAAGCGTTAGGAATTATCCTTTTGAAAGAATCGAAAAAGAATTAGACTATATCGTAAATAGTGGAGTAAAAGATGTTTTTGTTTTGGACCCAACTTTCAATATTGATAAAAAACGCACACTAAAAATCTTAAACTTAATTAAAGAAAAAGCCCCTTTTATTCATTTTACTTTTGAAATAAGAGCTGAATTACTTGATCAAGATTTGGCAATCGCTTTTAGTAATATTTTTTGCTCTCTTCAAATAGGTTTACAAAGTATTCATAGTGAGGTATTAAAGAGTGTAAACAGAAGTTTCAATAAATCATTATTTAAAGAAAAAATTACACTCCTTGAAAAACTTAATTTAGTTTATGGACTTGATCTAATTATTGGTCTACCTCATGATAATCTTCAATTATTTAAAGAAAGTTTAGATTTTACAGTATTTTGCAAGCCTAGCAATATTGATATTTTTATTTTATCGCTTCTTCCTGGAACAAAAATATATGAAGATGTTAATAAATTTAATATTAATTACAATCATAAATCTCCATACACTTTTATCGAAAGTCCTTCTTATTCAAAAGAAGATATTATTGAAGCTTTAAAGATAAAAAAAGGTTGTGACTATTTTTATACAAAGGGAAATGCAGTTATGTTCATTAAAGTAATTTGTGATACTTTTGAAATAACACCTTCTACTTTGTTTTATGATTTTAACTGTTTTCTGGATAATAATTATAGTGAAGAAGAAGTAAATAATATAGATATTTTTGAATTACAAGATATTTTTATAAACCAGTTATTTGAAAAGCAAAAGCTAAATGACGATTATAAAAAAGCTCTTTTATCTTATATTGAACTTCATCAAGGCTTATCCTTTTATTTAGATGTTGCCGCTTCTCCTATATTATCTTTATGGTATGATCCTAATGTTTTAAGCTTATTAGACAATACAAACATTCATAATTTTATTAAAAAAAATAAAAGTTTTAAAAATAAAAAAGATTACTATATAACTGGAGAGCCTGGAAATATTGATATAATTGAGTATTAAAAAAAACTTGGATGATTTTACACATCCAAGATTTTTTTTAATCATTATTTTTTATTATTTACTTAGTATAGCTTCTAAGTTTTTTCTAATTTCTTTTATAAATTCTTTAGAATTTACTGCTTTAGTTTTTAACCCTTCTGCTAAGTGGACTAAATCTTTTGTCATAATTCCACTATTTAAAGTATCAAAACAAGCTTTTTCAAGAGATGTCGCAAAATTTTCTAATTCTATATTATTATCTAATTCACCTCTTTTTCTTAATGCCCCAGACCATGCAAAAATTGTTGCCATTGGATTTGTTGAAGTGTCTTCACCTTCTAAATATTTATAATAATGACGAGTAACAGTTCCATGTGCAGCTTCATATTCATATTTACCATCAGGAGAAACTAACACACTAGTCATCATAGCTAAAGAACCAAAAGCTGTAGAAACCATGTCACTCATTACATCACCATCATAATTTTTACATGCCCACAAAAATCCACCTTCACTTCTAATTACTCTAGCAATTGCATCATCGATTAATGTATAGAAGAAAGTAATCCCAGCTTTTTCAAAAGCATCTTTAAATTCGTTTTCATACATTTCTTCAAAAACAGCTCTAAATTGATGATCATAACTTTTACTTATTGTATCTTTTGTTGAGAACCATAAATCTTCTTTGCTATCTAAAGCATATGTGAAACAAGATCTTGCAAAACTTTTTATTGAATCATCCTTATTATACATCCCTTGAATAACACCTGGACATTCAAAATCATAAATAGTTTCTCTAAATTTTTCATTTCCATTTTTATCAGTAAATACTAACTCAGCTTTACCTTCTTCTGGAACTCTATATTCAGTTGCTTTATAAACATCACCATAAGCATGACGAGCAATTGTAATAGGTTTTTTCCAGTTTTTTACTACAGGTTTTATAGAATCAATACAAATTGGTGTTCTAAAAACAGTTCCGTCTAAAATTGCTCTTAATGTACCATTAGGACTTTTGTATTTTTCACTTAGATTATATTCGCTCATTCTTTGTTCGTTAGGAGTAATTGTTGCACATTTTACACCAACTCCATATTTAGCTATAGCATGAGCAGCTTCGTGAGTGATTACATCTTTAGTTTCTTCTCTATGGACTAAGCCTAAATCATAATATTCAGCTTTTAAATCAACAAATGGTAAGATTAAATCATCTTTTATTATTTGCCAAAGAATCCTTGTCATTTCATCACCGTCTAATTCAACTAATGGTGTAGTCATTTTGATTTTATTCAATACAGTATCCTCCTATATATTCAACTCTTACTAAGATAAAGTAGTTTTTAAATCTTGTGAAGAATATATTATAATTTTTTACTTATTTTCTTAAGAATATGGAATTTTATTAATAAATTATGTGATGATTAATGTTATTTTAGGTTATTGGAAAAAAAGGATAAAAAAAATTGGGGCCGATTGGATTTGAACCAACGACTCCCACGATGTCAACGTGATACTCTCCCACTGAGTTACGGCCCCATTTTTATATTGTTCATAGAACGTACTTTTTATAACACAAAGTAAAATAAAGTTCAATACAGTATTTTACTTTACTTGAAATAATATAAATTAATTGATATACAATAATCATTATGAAATTACTAATAGCCTCAGATATCCATGGTAGTTACTACTATGCCAAGAAATTAATAGATATATATAATAATGGATGTTTTGATAAATTAATTATCTTAGGAGATATTTTATATCATGGACCTAGAAATGATTTACCAAAAGATTATAATCCTAAAAAAGTTATTGAGCTTTTAAATAATATTAAAAATAATATTATTGCTGTAAAAGGGAACTGTGAAGCAGAAGTAGATCAAATGGTTTTAGATTTTGATATATCAAGTGAGCATAGCACCTTATTTATTGATAATGTATTATTTTATTTAACCCATGGGCACAGAGATATGCCTAATCTTAATAAAGGAAATGTAATTCTAAGTGGACACACTCATATTCCTTTATATAATTTAGATGACACTGGAATTCACCATTTTAATCCTGGTTCAATTTCTATTGCAAAAGGTGGTTTTGAAAATTCCTATATGATATATCAAAATAGAAATTTTACTATATTAGATTTTAATAATAATATAATTATTGAGAAATCAATTTAATTTCAGTTGCCCATTTTATTGTAGCAATTACTTTATCATCAATTTCATTAAGAGTGATGCTACCATTATGTAATCTCATAACTTCATATACTATTGGAAGCCCAAGACCATTTCCGCCTTCACTCCTACTTTTATCACCTCTTTCCCATGGCTCAAAAATTGAAACATTTTTGATTAATTTCCCTTTATTTATAACCTTTACTTCATTTTTATTAAATTCAACAATAATTTCACCTACCCCATATTCAATCGCATTTTCAATTAATGAAGTAATAGCAATAATTATAGTAGAATAATCAGCGTCTAAATAATTTTCAAATTTAACAAATTTTAATTCATCAGTATAAATATTAGATTTTTTAATGTAATTAATTATATCATCAACACTGCATTTACTTATGTATATTTCCTTATCAGGGCTTTGAAGTGAAGAATACAAAATAACTCGATTTATTCTTTTTGATAGATCAGTATGTTCTTTTTTTAATAGAGCAATAGTACTTTGATCTAATGGGAAAATCTTGTCTTCCAATCCATCTAATAATATTTGCATTGAGGTAACAGGAGTATTCAAATCATGGGTTATATTTCTTAACCAAGCTTTTCTATTTTTCCTGTTTTGAGCTAAATCCTTATCAAGTTTTTTTACTGCTAAATTAATTTCTTGATATTCTTCAACATTATATTGAGGAAGACTAACATTTTCCTCACCTATTGATAGTTTAAACAAAGCTTTTCTCAACCCTTTTGCATAATTTTCTAATTGCCTTGAGAAATAATAACTTAACACTAAAGAAAATTGTAAAGCTATTAAAATAATACTTATAAGCCAAATACTACCAACACTAAAGAGATCTTTACTATATTTATATGTTGCAGGAGTAAAAACTAATACATCAATTGCATATAAAAATTTATCATCATTGGTAATCATTATCGAACCAGTAATTGCTTTTGCATCTACTTGTTCAGGAACTTCAATAATTCTTTTTTCAAAAATATTATCTGAATCAGTTATTTGAATTAAATCAACATACAATAAATTATTTAACATTTTTGTTTGAATTAAATTAATCGGACTTATTGTTACAACATTTTTATAAGAATCACTATCGATTATACCACTTTCTAATTCTTTTTTGGAATAATCTGGTATAAAGGGATTTTCCCTTTGTGATAAAGGTCCACCAAATTGAGTTTTACCAAAAGAATATATTACTTTTCCTTCTTCATTTCTAAAAATTAAACCACTAATTCTATTATCTTCTAAAGCACAATCTAATGAAGTTCCAACAATACTCTTTAAATTAAAATCATTAGTGTTTTGAGCTAAACATACAGCTAAACGCTCACTAAACTCATTAAAAGAATTATTTGACCATTGCTTTGAAGCTTTTACATAAAAAACAGCAAAAAAGAACATTACGAAAAATAATACAAATAATGAAACACTAAATATTGAAACAAACAAACGGCTAAAGAGTTTTTTCATAAAAAAATCTAACCTTTAAAGATAATCTTTTTTATCAACACCAACAAATCTGTAGCCATAACCTCTAACAGTTTCTATCCAATTGCCATATGCGATTTTAGCTCGAATGTTTTTAATATGTGTATCAACAATTCTTTCATATGATTCACTTGAATAATTAAAACATTCATTTAATATTTTTGCCCTTGATACAAGCAAATGCGAATTATCGACTAAACAAAGTAAAACTCTCCATTCAGCAGCAGTTAATATGATCTCATTATCATCTAATTTTAATAAATGAGCATTTTTATCAATAAATAAAGTATATCCTTCCTTATAATAATAGATAGTATCTTTCAAAAGAGAAGTACTGGTATTTGTTCTTTTTAATACTGCTTGAACTCTTAAAACTAACTCTTTTGGTGAAAAAGGTTTTGTAATATAATCATCAGCACCTATTTCAAAACCTAAAATTCTATCTGATTCTTCAGCTCTAGCTGTCATAAAAATTACAGGGAAATTATACTTTTTCCTTATATTTTTTACAAAGGTAAATCCATCTCCATCTGGTAACATTACATCTTGTAACAATAAATCTGGTATTTTAATTTCAAAAGCTTTTTTAGCATCTTCAAGATTATAAAATACTTGACAATCAAGATTACTAAACTCTAAATATTGTTTTACACCATTAGCTATCACTTGATGATCTTCAATTACATAAATTAACGATTTTTTTTCATTTTCCATTTCTGTTACCTTTATTCTAATATTATTACATTAAAATTATAGTACAATTAATAAATTTATACAAAACAAATAAAACAAACGACACACAAAACACATAAAGTTTTGTCCTTGTAAAAAAAAATGATACCTTTTATTGATTTATTTATACACTTATTTCCTAAGTTACAACATTTATTACATATTTTATTAAGTAATAATATTTGATAAATACTTACGTTATATGCATTTATCAAATTTGACTAATCAAACAATAAAAAAACAAAAAATAATTGTTGACATAAGTTGCGCTTTAGGTTATATTATTAATATAGAAAATAAATTTAAAAGGAAAACAAAAATGAGAAAACTATTAACAATCTTAACAATAAGCGCAATTGCAATGACTTCTTTATTAGCTAAATCAGCTAAAGTTCAACTAACTAGCACAATTGACGAAACTGAGGTTACATACGAATTATCATATATTAATGAAGTTTTAGTTGATGGAATAAAAGAATACAAAATTGCCGTAAATCCATTAACAGAAGATGGGAAAACTGATTTCTTTTCAGTACATGCAACAAGTAATATGAATAGTGATTTAGCGGTTTCAGTCAAAGTATTTCCAGACAAATTTAGAACTGCATTAAATAATGGACAAAATCCATATAATTCTAAAATTACTCCTAAAGTAACATATGACACAGAAATAAATACAATAACTGCTGGGAAACATACAAATTATTTAGTAAATAAATTCTATTTAAGTTGGAAAGGCGATGCAGATTTACCAGCTGGTGACTATGTAAGTGATGTAAAAATCAAATACACAATAAAATAAATGAATACATAAATTATATATTAATATTCGAAGGGGGTGTTGCAAAAGTCTTTTTTAGAAAGGACTGAGTAGCGCCTTCTTTTTTATGCTCAAATCTTTATTAGAATTTTGGCTTAGCTTAGATTATCT
>RZYO01000325.1 GCA_009930325.1 Spirochaetia bacterium
TGGTGGCTTGATAAATATCATAACACTTCTTTAGAACAAATCTTAGAAGAAAATCCTGAATGGAAAGAAAATCCTGAAAAACATAGTCATGATTTTTATGATAAATATAAAGTAACTCAAGAACAACATGATGAATGGGAAACTTGGGCTAAAGATTATACTAAGAAAATTACAAAAATCAAAGGTAAAATGTTTAATAGAAGTTGGGGATTTGCTTATTTAAATTGTGCACCAAGCGTTAAAAATTAAAAATGGAAAAAGTAACATTATTAAAAATTGCAAAAGCTGAAATACCATCAGTATTGCTAGAAAGATTGCCAGATCCTACATTTATAGATAAAGATGTAGATTTAGATGAGAAAATGTATTATGGTAACGTATTTGAAGAAATAGATCAAGATGATTTATTATATTCTGAATTAAGTGAATTAATCATGTTAATTAAATTTGCTAATAGTTGTGAATACGTTCTTATTACTAATGTTTAAAAAAGAAGACTACCCTTAATTGGGTAGTCCTCTAAAACAAAGAAACCAGAAACCAAAATATTTTAACCCAATCTATAACACGTTTCTGATATTCTTACACTTAAATATAACATTTAATTTTGAATTATGCAAGAGTTTACAAAATATTTACGAGAAAATAATATAAGTCCTAATAGCTATTTGGCATTATATAAATTAACACAAATAGTTCAGGAAAAAGATCATATCAATATGCAATTAGAACTTCATAAGCTTGAATTAAATGGGTTTATTGAGCTTAATTCAGAAAAAGTATATCAACTTACAGCTAAAGGCATATTGACCTTAAATGGTGGCTTAAAATGCTTTAAAACAACTAAGAAAACTAAATATAATTTAGATGTCTTTAAAACTAATATAGAAAAATATAATAGTTATTTTCCTAAAGGTAGAAGAGAAGGTATGTCAGAAGGTTATAGAAGTAATCCTAAAGACTTATTACAACGATTTATATGGTTTTTTGAGAATTATAAAGAATATTCATGGGAAGATGTGTTTAATGCTACTGAAGCTTATATAAAGTCTAAAAATGAAGATTACACTTATTTACAATTTTCAAAGTATTTTATTAAAAAAGCTGATAAAGCTGGAACAATAACATCATCTTTAGCAGAAGTATGTTATACTATATCACAAGGTAATGATGTTAGTTTAGAAAATGAAGGTTATAAATATTGGGGAAATGATATATAGATTTAATATAGATGAAAAATATACAATGTGGGAAAGACATTCTTATTCTATAGAAGCTGGTTCTTATGAGGAAGCTTTAAAGATAGTAGAAAAAGAGTTTGAAGATCCTGAGTTTAGACAACCAGGAATATATGATGGTACAATTCCTTTATTAGATACCACAGAGTATTTAACTGTAGAAGATAATCAAGGTTGTCCTACAAAGGAATTGATGTATAATCAAGAAACTATTAAAACGAATTAAAAAACAAAAGGAGTCTGATTGAAAAATCAGGCTCTCTTTTTTGGTAAGTGAGAAGACAGTTTTATTAGCATATACAATGCTAATTCTAAATTCATGCTCTTATTTTTATTGTTCGTACTTCTTTAATTCTGTTTCTGGCTCAT
>RZYO01000135.1 GCA_009930325.1 Spirochaetia bacterium
ACACTATAATAAATAGTGATAATATTAATAAAGAATTAGTTGTAAACTACTTCGGATGCAGTAATCACTGAAGTGTTAACTATTTGGGGTGCAGACCAAAAAGAGCTCATAAGAGCTCTAAAAAGTAAATATATTTTTTTATTAATTATTGTAATAACAATAATGAGAATACTAATGTAAATAATGCAACAGTTTCAACAATACCAATTACAATAAAGTAGTTTGCAGTTCCTTTTCCTGTTTCAGCTAAAGCATCACAAGCATTTGCACTTGTCTTTCCTTGCATTAATGCAGATAAACCAATTGCTAAACCACCAAATAGTCCTACACCAAGAGCTAGAATTTCTGAAGCTCCTGAAGCTAAAGCGCTGTTAATGAAATTCATTAACAAAAATCCGTAAATTGTTTGTGTTAAAGGAGCACCAGCAAAAGCAACCATAATAAATGGAGCTGGCTTACCATTAGCATAACACTTTTTCCATCCACCTACAGCAGCTTGAGCAGCGATACCTGCACCTAAAGCAGAACCCATTGCTGAAACAGCTAAAGCACAAGCTAAACCAATAAAACCTAAACTATTCATTTTAATCTCCTTAGTTGTATATATACAACCTATTTAACATTTTCATTTACCGTTTCTCTAAACGGTTCGTATTCAATTCCTGACCACTCCATTCCAAGTTGTCCAGAAAATTCTAATAAATTCAATCTAACACCATGAACGATGACTGATAAAAGTCCCATTACTAAATTCAAAGAATGTCCAATTATTAAAATAAAAATTCCAACAATTGTTGTAACTCCACCCATTAAAGGAGCTGCCATTTGATTGAAACTTTGAGCAATAGCAAGAGTTGCTAAACCTACAGCAAACAAACGAATGTAACTCATCAAATTAGAGAAACAGCTTATAGTATCTAAGAAATTAGTAAAAATACCACCTAAGCCTTCTTTAATACCTTTTGCAAATGATTGACCAGGCTTTTGAGCTCCAAACAATGTAACTAATGCAAATCCTAAAATTACTAAAGGAAATACAATTGAATAATTGCATGGTGCTTGAATTACTAAGTTCAATACAACAAAATAAAGAACTAAAATATCAATAGTCCAACCAATATCAGCAATTAAAGAAATATCTTTATTTCCAATCTTACGAACAATATTTATCACTTCAGCTAAAGTCAATTGAATTGTTCCTAAAATAAAACAGAACTGCATAATATTATCTTGAGTAGCTTTTGCAGTGAAATCAAAATCTGCAGGGAAGTTTGTAATCATAGGAATTACTAAATGCTTTAATGGTGTATTCATTAATATAGTATGAGAGCCAAACCAGGTCCCAGTTAAAGATCCCCAAATCATCGTCACAATGGAAAGCACATATAATAAAATATTAGCAGTAGTAAGTTTCTTACTCTTAAATTGCATTAAAAGAGCTCCAATTAAGAAAATTAATCCGTAACCAGCATCTCCAATAATCATTGCAAAGAAAAGCGTAAAGAACATTAAGAACCATAAAGAAATATCTCCTTCATGATACCCAGGAACTGTTCCTAAAATATCAAATAAAGGTTTAATTATTCCTACACCTTTTTGATATTTTATTAAGGTTGGAGGATTATCTTCTTCACTTGGATCTTCACTCATGTATCCCCAACTATTCTTCTTTGCTGTTTTAGCAAATTTATCAAACTTAGTTTCAGGAATAAATCCAGTAATATATACTAAATTATCATAATCTTGTGTTGAACATGAAATCTTATCAAAATCAATTTCCATTTCACATTTTTTAATAAAATGTTTGTAAGAATCAACATATTTATAATTATCTGATAAATAAGTATTTATTTTTTCAACTTTCTTAGTATTATTTTTTACTTCTCTAATTAATGAATTTAAACTTTCGTTTGGTAACTCAAATAATTTAGCAGGGAAAGAAGAATCAAGAGGACTATTAATAACAGCAATTGCACATTGTTTATCAACTGAATCTAATTCAATAAATTCAACATCCTTATCAATTAGAGATAACTCTTTTTTACCCAAAGTATAGAAATATAAATGAATTCCTTCATCTTGTAATTTTTCAATATCTTTCGGATTAAAATTACCCCAATTTTCGATTCTATCAATTGTTAAATTATCTTTGACAATTGATTCTTTTAGAAGCTTTCTTTCATTAATTTTAGAAATAATTTCTTCATTCAATTTAACAAAATCACTTTCATCAAGTGTCTCTTGTTTAATTGATTTAGTATCAGTAACACTATCTTCAATATTTATTTTAGCAGTATTTAATAATTCAAGTTCAGCTAATAATTGATCACTTTTTTTACTCTTTATAGAATTGTCAGCATATATATGCATCAATCCTAATTTTCTAAGAGTTCTAAGCATATCACCTTTATTGTGTGATTGAACTATTACACTTACTTTTTTCATGGGCACTATCATCTATGAAACCCCCACAACTTTACTTTTTGCAATTTTACCTCTTACAACAGCTGCTGCTTGTTGATCGCCAAGATAAATGCCAATTTTTCTAATATTGGTTTTAGCTTCAGGTATTTTAACTTTTTCAAAAAGATTTACTCTTTGAGATGTAGTTCTCAATTCCTTAGATAAAAGATCAATTTGTATCTCTAAAGTACTAATTAATGCATCAAGTCTTGCATACTCTTTTAAGGTTAAGATTCCGTCATCAACCCAAAGAGGATATTCACTTAAATCATAATCAATATCTTTAAATGTTAATTGCTTAAACTCAGGAATTGTAACACCTGCAATATTGCTAATAACTTTTTCAACTTTATCAACTTTAACAATATTAGAAAGGTCCTTATGTTTTTCAAAGGCTGCATTTTCCGCATAAACGCAAATCCAGTCTTGCATTCCATCAACAAGCTTTTCTTGCTCAAGGCGCAACTCTTTAATTCTAATTTCGATACCACGAATAACCATTTGCAATTGTTGTTTTTTTAACTGCAAAGTGGGAAGATATCTAGTAAATTGTTTGAGCTGGTCTTTTTGCTTTTTTTGCTCATTTTTGGTCAATTTGACTGCCATTTTACCTCCTAAGCATCCTTCTTAGGCCAACGTGCGATAATTAAATCACTCTTAAGCCCAGTTTCATTTGGTTCAAAACAATCACTTAAAATTTGCCAACCTAAATCTAATGCTTCTTCAAGAGGAATATTTACACTTAAATCCATCATTTTTCTTTCGAAAAGTTGACCATATTTAAGTAATTTGTCATCCCACTCTGTCATCTGGAATCCCATAGATTTCTTTTCTAATGATTCTTTATAGGAAGCATACAATTTAATCATACCATCCATTAAAGCTCTATGGTCGTCACGTGTATCTTTATTAACTTGTTGTTTTAGTCTTGATAATGATCCAAAAGGTTCAATTCTTCCACCTTTTAAATAATACTGACCTTCAGTAATATAACCTGTATTGTCTGGAACTGGATGAGTTACATCATCACCAGGCATTGTTGTTACAGCTAGGATAGTTAAAGAACCAGCACCTTCAAAGTCAACTGCTTTTTCATATCTTGAAGCTAAAGAAGAATATAAATCACCAGGATAACCTCTGTTTGATGGTACTTGGTCCATAGTAATTGCCATTTCTTTCATAGCATCAGCAAAGTTTGTCATATCTGTTAATAATACTAATACTTTTTTACCATCAATAGCAAACTTTTCAGCTACAGCTAAAGCCATATCAGGAACTAACATACATTCTACAGTTGGGTCACTTGCAGTATGAATAAACATTATAGTTCTACTCATAGCACCACTTTTTTCAAGTGTGTCTTTGAAGAAGAGATAGTCATCATATTTTAAACCCATACCACCTAATATGATTAAATCAACTTCAGCTTGCATTGCTATTCTAGCTAATAATTGGTTATAGGGTTCACCTGATACTGAGAAAATAGGTAATTTTTGACTTTCAACTAATGTATTAAATACATCAATCATTGGAATACCAGTTCTAATCATATTCCTAGGAATAATACGTTTTGCAGGATTAACAGAAGGTCCACCAATATCAATCATATTTTCATCTAATAAAGGCCCCTTGTCTCTTGGAACACCACTACCTGTAAAAATTCTACCTAATAAATCATCACTGTAAGAAACTTTCATAGAGTGTGATAAAAAGCGAACTTTATCATCTGTTGAAATACCAGCTGCCCCAGCAAAAACTTGAAGAGAAACTAAATCGTTTTGTAATTTAATAACGTTAGCATAACTTTCACCGGTTGCAGTTGTAACAATTGCAAGTTCTCCATTTTTTACACCCTTTGCTCTAACAGTAATAACGTTACCTACAATGGATTCAATCTTGGTATATACTTTTTGCATTTTACACTCCACTTACATTAATTTTTCAGCTTTTTCATCAAAGCTTACAAAACTAGTATCAAATTGAGTTTTAATTTCACCCTCAATTTGTTCAAATCTTTGACTCTTGAACTCTACGTTGTTCCAGTCTAAGAACTTTTGTCTCATTTTATTAAAGAAAGAACGAACAGCTTTTTTATCTTTTAAATCAAAGTTTGCACCTAATACTTTAAATAATAAATTGAAAGTATATTGTTGTCTTTCTACAAGAACTGAAGAATCAACTGGATCGAAAGAGTTTTGTTGTAAATATACAGCATCAAGTAATTCACTTTTTTGGTAAGTAATATAATCATTAATACTAGTACCTTCTTCACCAACAACTTTCATCATTTGATTTACTTCATTTCCTCTAAATAAGATAGCTCTAGCATATTCAACTTTAGTATTTTCAATAACACCAGTATATTTTGACCAAGATTCTAATGAGTTAATTGCAGGATATTTTCTTGCATCAGATCTCTCTCTTGATAGACCATGGAAAGCTCCAACAACTTTCAATGTTGCTTGAGTTACAGGTTCTTCAAAGTTACCACCAGCAGGGGAAACTGTTCCACCTATAGTTACAGAAGCTGTTCTACCATCTTTTAATCTAACTTTTCCAGCTCTTTCATAGAATTCAGCTATACGAGTTTCTAAGTATGCAGGGAATGCTTCTTCACCAGGAATTTCTTCAAGTCTACCACTCATTTCTCTCATTGCTTGAGCCCATCTAGAAGTACTATCAGCAAGTAATAAAACATTTAATCCCATTTGTCTATAATATTCAGCCATTGTGACAGCTGTATAAACTGAAGCTTCACGAGCTGCAACTGGCATTGAAGAAGTATTACAAATAATAATTGTTCTTTCCATCAAACTCTTGTTTGTTTTAGGGTCAATTAATTCAGGGAATTCTTTTAATACTTCTACAACTTCCCCAGCTCTTTCTCCACAAGCTGCAATAATAACAACATCAACATCGGCATTTCTACTTTCCATATGTTGTAATACTGTTTTACCAGCACCAAAAGGACCTGGTACACAGAAAGTACCACCTTTAGCTACAGGTAAGAAAGTATCAATAATTCTAACTTTCATTACTAATGGTTCATCTGGACTTAATCTTTCATCATAACATTTAATTGGTACTTTAACAGGCCAAGAGAATACCATAGATAAATCTTTTGTTATTCCATCTTGATTTTCTAATGTAGCTACAATGTCTCTAACATTATATGTACCCTTTTTTACAATTTTTTGAACTTTCCACTGCCCTCTTACCATATTAAAAGGAACCATTATTTGGTGAGTAAATAAACCTTCTGGAACTGTTCCAATAGTATCACCAGCTAATACTTTATCTCCAACTTTTACAGTAGGTGTAAATTCCCAATCTAAATTAGGAATTGGATCTAAATAAACGCCTCTTTGTAAAAAGAATCCACATTGTGATGCTAATTCTGGTAAAGGGTTTTGTAAGCCATCATAGATTTGTTTTAATAAACCAGGACCTAATTCTACACTTAACATTTCACTTGTGAATTCAACACTATCACCAACAGCTACATCAGTTGTTGATTCAAAAACTTGTAAGCTTGCTACATTCGAATTAATTCGAATTACTTCACTCTTTAAACGAGTTTTGCCAACATGAATGTAACCCACCTCATTTTTAGAAATAGATCCTTCAAATTCTACATTGACCATATTTCCGTTGACGCCGGTGACGCGTCCTTTCATATTATTCATCATGTTCTCCATTAATTGCTTTTCATTGTTGATTGTAGATTATATAATAAAGATTTAAATTCTTTATTACCTTCTACTTTATCAAAACGTGATTTTCTCTCTAGAAGTTTTAACTTAATTGAAAAAGCTAATAAACCTACTAAATCAAAAACATGGTTAGTACTCTCCTCATCTAGGTACTTCCAGTACAAATTCATCAAAAGAAGTTCGCCTTCATAAGCATTTTTAGCAGCTAAAGCAGCTCTAACACCTTCAACGATTCTATATTCTTTATCATTAGTGTTTTTATATTTATCACTTTTGATATTTAATTTTTTACTTCTTTGTTCAGACAATTCTTTTTTTACACTATTATTAAATTGATACCATTTCTTTACAAATGGATGTGATGTATTGTTATCTGAAAGGGCCTCTGTGATGATCTTATAGTCTTTTTTACTAACATTATTTTTGCACAATACAAGAAACTCTTCACAACTAAAGGGTACTGAATCTTCATATCGTAACATTGGTAATGTTGCAACTAAATAATAATAAGAAGCCACGATTTACTCCTTATTTAAATACAATCTTAGCAATTGCTGGAGAAAGGAAAGGTGTCATTAATTTAGCTGTTGCTTCTGCGCTAAAATCAAAATACCCAGAACCATCTTTTTCTGCTAATTTAAAACCAACATTTACAGATTTAACAGGTTTAATTTCAAGGCCTTGCTTTATTTTATCTCCTAACTCTTTTGTTAATACAGTAGCTAATTCTTCATAATCTTTTTCACTTACTTGTAATTCTAAGTTATTAACATCATCAAAATCTGAAGAAATTACATCTTTAATCAATTTAATAAATTCTTTAGTTTTGAAGGTTTGAGAAACTTTTTCTTCTAATAAAGCATTAATTTCTTCAGTTAAAGCTTTCTTTAGTGAAAGTTGAACATCACGTGCGGCTTGTGTTAAAGAAGCTTTTGCGCTTTGATCACGTAAAGCTATCTCTTTATCAGCATCAGAAAGAACTTTATCAGCTTCTTTCTTAGCACTCTTAATAATTTCATCCGCTTTGGCTTTTGCTTCTGTAATTATTTGCTCAGCTTTTTTATTGGCTTTTTCAATACCTTCTTTTTGTATTGATTCAACCAAATCCTGAATTTGTTGTGCCATAGTATAATACCTACCTTTATCATTTTAGCGTTATTTTCATAAAACAAAATACAACATTAATTACTATACTAAAAACTTAATTTTATGTCTAATGAAATTCCATTTTTTTTCAAGCTTAATTAATTTTATTTTTTATTATACAAATGTTACTAAAAATTTAATATTTGTTACATTTATGTAAAAATATATAATAGAATTATTCTATATTTGTATATGCAATCGTTTTCATTAATTGCTAAAAAAACTAAGACTCCTTTAAAATTATAATTAATTGATAATATTTTTTTATCATAAAGGAGCTTTATTTATGAAAAATAAATTCAAATGTACGTGGTATTGATATGCACCCATTTAGCCTGACACTATTTGAATTGACTGAAACCATCAAACCTACAGATTATTGATGACTGCATCCATTAAGGATTACAGGTTTATT
>RZYO01000326.1 GCA_009930325.1 Spirochaetia bacterium
GGTTACATAACCCTTCAACCAACTAGCCATAGGCTCACAAAAGAAAACTTTTGTTCTACTAATTCCATCTATGGTTTCTTCAATCTGTTTTGGTCCCGAAAATTCAGCACCCAAAAAATCACGATATCGGGTTTTTTTGGGGAATCCCGATAAATAGATAAATCCCGATAAGTTTTAAAATTTAGTTGTTAAAAACTTTAATTGAAGTTTTACTCATCTTTTATCGGGATTTAATTGTGCCTTATGAAATTCATAAACTACACTTCAAGTGTACAGAATTATTTCTGTAAATAAATTACTTGGAGGTTCAGGATGGAAAAATCACTAAATATAATGGTAAAATCCATTGTTAAAGAGTTGAAAAAAACTAATCTTAGTTTTGGTACTTTAAAAAGACATAAGGCTTGTTTAAACAGTGTTCTTAAATATTGCATTGCATATGACCTTAAGCCTATTTATTCAAAGAAGCTAATTGAAGACTTTTTATCTGATATAAAATACTTGTATGAAAAAAAGGAAATTAGTTATGGGTTATTTAGAGATCGAAGTAAAGCAGCTTATTTAATCACTGAATACAATAAAACAGGAACTTACACCCCTAAACATTTCTTTCAATTTTCTAAATACACCTTAGTATCTCCATCTTTTAAAAAATTTCTAAAAGACGAATTTAATTATCATAAAGAAACTTATCATTTATCTGAAAGAATCAATGAACAAAATTATTATGTTACAAAGAAATTCTGCTTTTATTTAGAAAGTTTAAGTTTTAAAAACTTCAACAACTTAACAATTAATGAAACTATTGATTTTATTGATAGTGTTAAAAAAACCAATAAAGGCAACATGAAAACTATTATTCATCATGTTAAGAAAATACTAATATATTTAGATAAAATGGATATTGTTCACATAAATTTAAATCTTTCAATTTTAAAACCTCAGTTTACACCAACAAAAGAAATAATAACTTTTTCAAAAGAAGAAATAACTAAAATATTAGATGCCATTGATAGAAATACTGATGTTGGAAGGAGAGATTATGAAATAATACTTCTAGGAATAACTACCGGATTAAGAGCATGTGATGTTGTTTCACTAAAACTCACTAATATTGATTGGAAAAAAGAATGCCTTAAAATTACTCAAAATAAGACCGGAAAAGAAATTAAAGTCCCACTATTAGCTAATATAAGTAATGCATTAGCCACTTATATACTAAAAGCAAGGCCAAAGATTAATTCTAATACACTTTTCTTAACTTCTCGTAATCCAATAAAACAAATGATTCCATATTCTTTAAATAACATTTTGAGAAAGTATTGTAAAAAAGTTAATGTTATTAAAGAAAGTAAAGAAACCTTTCATTCTTTAAGAAGATCTTTTTGTACTTGGTTGTCTCAAAATCTAATTTCAGTTGATTTAATTGCTGAATGCGCAGGGCATTCTAATGTTCACACAGCAGACAGATATATTTCTGTATCACCTGTGTTTTGTCAACAGTAAATCCAATTAATTTGCAACAGAATTCCAACTTATTTACATGGAATTTCCAAGTTTTTTGCAATTAATTTTTTTAATATTAA
>RZYO01000327.1 GCA_009930325.1 Spirochaetia bacterium
TCAATATTTATGTTATAATATAAGCATAAAAAAATAATCAAAAAAGGTTATGTCTTTTAAAATAAAAAATATAATTGCTCATGAAATATTAGATTCAAGGGGAGATCCTACTATTTCTGTTAGAGTTGATCTTTTAGGAGATGATCATTTTTCTGGTAATTTTGCGGTTCCTTCTGGAGCTTCTGCTGGTATTCATGAGGCTTTGGAACTTCGAGATGGAGATAATGAAAGATATAATGGAAAAGGTGTTTTAAAAGCTGTTTCTTCTGTGAATAAAATTATAGCATCTGCTGTTACTTCTAAAAAATTTGAATCTCAAGAAGAATTTGATAAATTTTTAATAGATTTAGATGGAACTGAAAATAAATCAAAACTTGGAGCTAATGCTATTTTAGGTGCTTCTGTTGCTTTTTCTAAAGCTTCTGCTTTTGCATCTTCTTTAAAATATTATGAATATCTACATAGTATTTATAAAAATCTTGGTGGAACTAAAGAAATGAGATTGCCTTCTCCATCTTTCAATGTTTTAAATGGTGGTAAACATGCTAGTAATGGTGTTGATTTTCAAGAATTTATGATTTGTCCCCTTGGTGTTGATACTTTTGCTGAAAAAGTAAGATGTGGTGCTGAAATTTTTCATGCATTAAAAGATGTTATTATTGATAATAAGATGTCTTGTGGTGTTGGTGATGAAGGTGGATTTGCTCCTATGTTACTTTCTAATATTGATGCTCTTAAATTTATACAAAAAGCTGTTTTAAATACTTCTTGGAGATTTGGAAAAGATGTTTTTATTGTTTTAGATCCAGCATCATCTTCTTATTTTAAAGATGGAAAATATGTTTTATCAGGAGAAAAAGATCCTATTAGTTTATCTACTGATCAGATGATAACTTTTTGGGAAAATTTAACAGAAGAATATCCTATTATTGCTATTGAAGATGGTTTAGCTGAGGATGATTGGGATGGTTGGATTGAAATGAATAAAAGAATTGGTAATAGAATTGAACTTATTGGAGATGATCTTTTAGTTACAAATACAGAAAGAATTGAAAAAGCTATAAAAGTTAATGCTTGTAATTCTGTTCTTATTAAATTAAACCAGATTGGAACTTTAACAGAAACTTTAAATGCTTGTATTTTAGCCCAAGAAAATGGAATGAAAATTATGATTTCTCATAGATCTGCTGAAACTTCTGATTCTGCAATTGCTGATCTTTCTGTTGCTGTTGCTGCTGAAAAAATAAAATCAGGGTCTCTTTGCAGAAGTGAAAGATTAGTTAAATATAATAGATTAATGGAGATTGAAGAAGAATTGAAATTGTAGAAACAGGATAGGAATCTGTCCTGTCCTTACGGGATATGACTTGAAAAAATCCAATTTATTTATATTTTATATGTGATATAATTTATTTTAGAATATTTAATTTTTTAATTTTAATTTTATGGCAAATAATATTAAATGCTGTGAGGGGGGAATGAATGACTTATTAAAAATGCTAGGTGCTGTTTTGGTTGTATTTATTGGTATTTTTATTTTTACTGAAATTAGAAATAATAATAGAGAATATGATTATATTGGT
>RZYO01000328.1 GCA_009930325.1 Spirochaetia bacterium
CTTCTTCAGGATCTATATCATCTCTAATATCAATGTGAATTTTCATATTGTTCTTTACAAATTTTAATTAATTCTGGATCATTAAAGTTATAAATATCAGGTATATCTAATATCTTACATTTATTTGTCATATTAAATCCTTCTATTTCATCTCTAACCATTTCATAGTTTTCTTTATTAACAAAAACTATTTCATCTGCCCAATGACATAATACTTCACTTATAGGTATTAAAGCATAAGATTCTACTGTACCACAATTTCTTGTATTATAACCATATTCTTTTGTTAGAAAATGAGCTAATGTAGCAGACCTTAATAATCCAGCAGAACATACTGTTAATACTTTCTTAGTAGTTCCTTGTGAAGCATTATGAGCATTGTATAATTGATTTCTTGTACTTTTAATCATAATTTAATTTTTTATTTAATTTTTTCATAGCTTTTCTATAGACTTTCATAAAATCTAATACTTCGTCATCTGTTAAATCACAAAGTCTATCTCCTACTGTTTCTAAATAATAACAAGGTTCTTTTTTATTAAGATATATAAATCCTATTACATAACAAGATTCAGGATTGAAAAAACAATTTTTATCAATACTATGATTACCATTAGTAATACTGTCACCAGAAAATGTTTCTATGTATCCATTATCTAAATATTTTTCATATTGATTATAATAAAAATTAGGTTGCCATTTTATTATTTCATAAAGCTTTTCTTTTACAGGAGTACTTTTATATTGTCTAAATTCTATATTGTTACTTCTATTTTTCATATTTTTACATTTATTAAATAATCATCCTTATCAAATTCAAAGCTTATAATAACTTTATCATCACATAAATCACAAGGATGATTGATATACAAACAAGGACCTCCTTCAAAATCTAATATGTTTTTTGAACTTCTTATATAATGAGGTTTATCATAAAAATGAATTTTATATTGCACATCTGTTACTTTAGATACTTCATATTTTAGATTGTATCTGTTTGTTCTTATCATGTTAATTTAATTTTTAATCCTTGTCTTTGCATTTCTAATAAAGCTTCTGCATTACCTTTAGCATCATCTACGGGGTTATGGGTATGACTTGTCTTTCTTAAATGTTTCCATTTAACATACATGTTATTATTATAACCTGCCCAAACATCGCTTATCCTTCTACCACTATAGCCAAATATATTACTTCCTACAAATTTATGTAAGTAAAAATTAATGAACATCCAATCGTAAGCTATATTATCACTAATCATTATAGGATGCCCTTTGCTATTGGTTTTTATCCATTCAGAAAAATCATTCATTACTTTTATAGGATCATCAAACTTTTCATGTTGTTCTCTACTAAATCCACTAATAGCTAATGCATTTGGTTGATATAAAGAAGAAATTGGTCTTGTTTGACCATAAAAAGTTTTAGATAAACTTGGTTCTACTACTATAGCTCCAAAACATACCATTGAATATCCTGTATTAGATTCAGGAAAAGGACCATCTGATTCTACATCTACTATTATATAACTCATAATTTTAATTTTTAATCAGAAGAATCATACTTCCAATATATTTTACA
>RZYO01000329.1 GCA_009930325.1 Spirochaetia bacterium
ATTACTTTATTTCTATTAACAGCTCTTGCGAAAGAACTTATACCAGATGATGATGACGAGCCTTTAAGCTCATTTTTAGGACAGACTTTTTATAGAGTACTGCATGGTTCTTACTTAGAAGCATCTTTCTTTGTATCATTAGATTCGGTGGATGAAATTTTCAGATCTCCTATGGCAGCTATAGGTTTTGCTCAAAACTTTTTAGGATTATTATCAGAATTAAATGATGAAACTAGGGATTTACTAATGGGTGAGGATTATAAAGGATGGGTTCCTTTTACATGGGAACGAGATTATTATGATACTAAAGGATTTCTTAAACCCGCCGTTAAAATGCTTCCCGGAGTAAATGGTCTAACAGATTTTGTTAATTTTTGGGACGATTTTAACGACAAGAAAAGATAATCCCCACAATATATTTACAAAAAAAATAACCCCTCTTCTGCAGCAGTTAAGCGCAAAAGAGGGGTGTATTTATTTAGTTATAGGTACTTTAATTTTTTCTTGTTCCCAGGGAACTTCGGTTATAAAATAACCTTTAGCATTTATACAAAATCCAGATATAATATAAGTATCCGTTATAAATCTATATTCCACATGATCTATTAATCTATCTTCTTGTACTAGTGACCATAAGGTTCTTAAAGTAAGATTAGAATTTTCCGTAGTACCTAAAATATTATTAAAATCTGCTTTAGGTAGCATTAAATTATCATATTCAGGAGTTACCTGAGATACTATAGTAGGTTTGTACGTTTCTTTAAATTCATCAAATGTTATAATTTTCATTTCTTTTTATATTTACTTCTATAACCTATTTTCTTGTTCTTAATAAAATCTTCTCCTAAAAATTTATCTATATCTTCTTTACTAGAAGATAATAATTTATATTCACTTATTAAAAATTTATTAAATAGATATTTAGATTTAGTATAGGAATACCAATATTGATCATCAGTATCTACTACTACTTGAGCCATAATTCTAGTACTTATTATCATATTAGTAATTTAATGTACCCAACATTGGGATATTACAGGATCAGCCTTAGCTTCAACCCTTTGGCAAAATACTAACGCTGCCTTTTCCATACAATATTTTGTCAAAACTTTAATCTTTTCTCCCAGTTCTTTAGGAGCTTCTAAAATAATTTCATCATGTATTTGATTAACTATAAATACTTTAAACACTAAATTATTTTTAACTAAGTAATTAAAAATCATACTTACAGCTATTTTCATCATTATAGCTCCAGTTCCTTGTATCGGAGTATTTAAAGCTAACTTATTAATAC
Organism: Spirochaetia bacterium; assembly: GCA_009930325.1. GTDB lineage: Bacteria > Spirochaetota > Spirochaetia > Sphaerochaetales > Sphaerochaetaceae > Pleomorphochaeta. Next base: position 1,295 of record RZYO01000329.1, read on the forward strand.
TATTTTTAGCCTTAAAATAACTTCTTACTTTAGGAGATAATTCTTTATAAAAACGATCTGTTTGTAAATTTTTTTCTGTCTTATATACTTCCCAAAAATCTTTAGTAAAAGAAGCTTCTAATTTTTTTAAATCTTCCCACTCCTCTATAAATCGTTTATGTCCTGTAATAGTAGAAATAGTTATATACCCATTTTTCCAAGCTTCGTCTTGTTTTCGTTTGAAGAACTGATGCATACCCGGGAAAGCTTTAAAATATTCATCATAAATTCGTTTACCTTCTTCCA
>RZYO01000136.1 GCA_009930325.1 Spirochaetia bacterium
TTTTCACATCAATATTGGGAAGATTTACAATGTACTTATGAAGAAGCATTAGAAATGGCTATATTAGTAGCATTAGAAGAAATTAAAAATTATACTAACCTTAAAACTTACTAACATGAACCTAAATAAACACTCTTTTATAGCATTTGGATTAAGCATGTGTAATGATTTTTTAGAAAATGAAGAAAAAATGATAGCTGATGCTAAAATTAAAATGGAGAAAGCTAAAAAATTATATTGGGATGCTTGTAAATATCCTCGTAAGAAAAAGAAAGCTATTCGTAAACAAGCTAAATCTGATTATGAATTATACTACATATTATCACAACCTATTAACTTTAGTTGGTTATGAAAAAATCAATCTCTCTCACATTGCTATTATTAGCAACCTCAATAAGCATATTTTGTATTATTAAATTCTTTTAAAATTAAAACTATGAACACTGAATTTAAAATAATAAGAATATATCCACATGGATATAACTACACAAATCTTAAAGAATTAGAAAAACTATTAAATGAAGGATATATCGTAGTTAAAGTTGATAAGCTATCCAAAACAAACATAGATAGAGAAACTTATGAATATAACGATTATATTTTGAAAAAAGAAACTGAATAATTTATCATTACAATGTAGCTCAGCTGGATAGAGCACTTGCAACCATATAGCAAGAGGTCATTGGTTCAAGTCCAATCATTGTTACAATAAAACTTCTAACTCACTCTATGAGTGCACCAGTTTCTATAATTGTTAGTAAAGCAGAAAAGCTTTCTGATTATAGTTTTAGGTGTTATTTTTAATAACCTGTCAACTTGTCAGTAACTATGACAAAATGACATGAAATACTAACCTTTAAATTTAATATTATGGAAACATACATGTTATTTGCTATAGCAACACTCATCCTTGTAGTAGCTATAGGTTATGCAATTTCTCTTATTCAAAACTCTAAACTTGAACCTGAACCTGAACCTAAAGAAGAAATACAACCAGGAACAATAATAGAACTAAAGAATGGTAATTTTTTAGTTAAGGCTAAAGTAGGATATGTTAACAAAAATGGTTTTATATTTACACTTGATGAATATATTGCTATGAATTGTCAATTCTCAACAAGAGAAGAAGCTGAAAAAGCAAGAGATAAATATATTATTTTTTATTAACCCTTAAATTAAACAAAATGGAAATTTTAATTTTAATTTTTATAGCAACAATAGTTACTATAGGAACAGTATTATACTCCTCATTAGCTTGGGGATTAGTAGGTCTTAAATTCTACAATTGGTTTTTGTTACCAATATTTATAGATTTACCTATAATTAATTATTGGCAAGCTGTAGGATTAATGTTCTTCATATCTTTATTTAGAAATCATACAAACAGTTCTATTAAAGAAGAGTATAAAGATAAAAAATTAGTATGGATTCAAATATCATTAGGACCTTGGATAACATTGTTTATAGGTTATCTAATGTACATAATATTCATTATTTAAAAATACTCCATTGTGAATACTGAGATAGGAGTTCTTCAGTATGATAATAAGGATAGCTACAAGAGATGTAGTACACAATAGCTTTATTAGCTAGTACTTATTATAAAATAGGGCTGCGACTATTCAACGCAGGTAATACTTCATGCCAACTTTACACTTATAGTAAAGCAAATAGTAGGTAGAGAATATAAAGCTAACTTGAAAATACTGAGTATAACCTATATTATTACATAAGATAATAAATAGTTAATGAGCACTAAACAATAGAAAGTGGTAGCAGTATATAATCTAAGTAAAGTTAGTGGAGGCAGCAAATAGTATAGTAGATGGACTGGGACTAACCTGAAACAAACTATTCATTTGCCTCATTTCCAGTAATGGATAATGAGTAGCTATTAATTAATATGATGTAAAGATGAAGCTATTTTAATAGCAGTTCCAATACATATAAAGTTACACCTCTTAATTAAAAGCATTGTGCAAAACCATTGATGATGGTTTAATATTAAAAGAACTGCTAAGTAATTAGTTTGTGAGATATAAGAAAATATGGAAAATATTAGTTGTAGTAGCCTATTTATTAAAAACATACAACTTCTTAACCTGGAACTTATTCTCATAATACTGTTAAACTAATCTTAGATTCCTAAGTGAGAGTCATTCGATGTAGATACTGCAGCTGTATCAAGGGAATTTGAATTATACAGTGTAATTCAACAGTTCTTTTTTAACTTAAAACCAAGTAAATTATATAACTATAAAAATAAGAATATTTGAAACAAAATAAACATAAACAAACCTAATTGAGAATTAATCAGATATTAATGTGCGAGTACATATAATGAATATGGGTTATACAGAATTACAATATTAATATCAAGAATCTGTCAAATGCGATTGGTTTGAATAAGTTAATTATAATTTGGAATTAACTCCTAGGCTGGCTTCGGAGGCTAAGAGAGGAACAAAGTTGATTCATTATAAGAGTTGTAATTGATTTCCACGATGACAAGTGGTAGATTTGTTTTTAAAATATAGAAATTATTGATGAGGTTATGGATAGCAGATACGTACAGTCAAGCTGCTTTAGGCTATTGGGAAATGAGATGAAACTGTAATAAACTCATTTTAGTAATCAATAATTTCTTTTTCAACTAATACATTTACTTTTTAAAAGAAAAGTAAACTAATATCTTTACATTATAATAGTCTCCTTATCTGGAGTTAAATAGGGGATTTAACGCAGAACCAGCTATTATATTAACTTTTAAGCACACTCACTTAACTCATACACACTTCATTAACAACTCTATAGATTGTTACAACAGTGTAAAAAGTACAATGATGTGAAAGGCTTATTTTTTAACTTTAAAATTTAAAACCATGAAAGAAAGCTCGTTTAATGAATATGATGATTCTTTATTAAACAATAATGAAGAAGATACTACATTCAGTACATTAGACTTTTCAATGACATTGCCCTACAGTGATATTAAAAAAAGAACTGATAAATCAATTTTTATTAAGTTAGAAATTCTTGTTTCTCCTTTTAATGTAGAAAAATATCCAGTTGATTACATGTGGCTTCCTTTATCACAGATACAATTAGATGAAACTACAAAGCAAATCAGAATTGCTCCTTGGTTAATCAGAAGAAAAGTTGATGAACAATGTAGTATAATTGCAGAAAAACTTAAAAACAAAGAACATGCTAAATAGATTTGATATTGACTATCCTACGTACAAGGATGTAAAAGGCTTATTTTTAATATTCAAAATTAATACTTGAGAAAAGTAAGAAAATAATGCAGTAAATTAAAACCATCTGATTCATTACTATTCAGATAATAAATCGTAAACTTCGCAATTAGGTTGAAAAACAGGCTATAAACATTTTCTGATAGGCAAAAGGAACAACGCTAAAGAAAATGATGCTGAAAAATAAATTATTGATTGTAACCTATGGATTGGGACCACATAGACTTAGGCTAAGAAGAGCGGACACCTGTTATGGTTATACAGGAAATAATTATCAACACTATCCAAGAAGTGTTTAGATTTGAATGAATGTATTAATTCTGTTTTAACTCCTATTAAAGACTTGTACATATAGCTTAGGGAGTTGATGCTATAGTCTTTACAGATAAATACTCTCAATTGGAGAGACAGATGGTTTTTCTTTATCTCTGGCTTACACAAAGCTACTAATAATATAACAAGTAATAACTGTCATAACTTAATACTTATAGATAGAATACCTAATTTAGACAAAGATTAAAGTTTTATTGGAACTTATTATGAAAATATAAAAACTAAAATTATGAAAGAAAATAAACTTATTAGAAGAATAGCATTAGTACTATATTGGACTTTATTTATCATCATTTACACAATATCAATTCCTATTACACCTATTTACTGGCTACTTACAGGAGATAACTTACAAGATATAATTAGTGTAAAAGGCAAAGAGATAAGATATTCAATATTAAGAACTAATTGCAAAAATTGCAAACACAGTAAGTATTGGATTTTATTTTATGAATGTACTTATTGTAAAAGATATTTATTAGCCAATGAAAAAAACATTTTAATCAGAGATAATTATGAAAAAACAATGTAAAATACATTTACTTCCGAGTAATGAAACACCAGATATTGGAGACATGATACAATGTATTAACCCAGCGATTGAAAGAGTTAATTGGAAAGGTAAATTAGGAATCTGTCATTTTAAAAATGGCTCTCCTGAAAGTGAATGGAAAAAAGTAAATATATGCATCACTGATGATTCAGAGATTAAAGAAGGTGATTATACAATATATTGTAATACTTGGTTATGTAAGATGCTTAAACATTATGGAGACCAAGTACAGGTATTAAAAATAGCAGATAATATAATAACTACAGTATTAATACCTGAACATAAAAAGATAATTGCTACAACAGATTCTTTATTACAAGTAGGAGGAAATACAGGTAAAAGGGAAGATGGTATCAGTATTCCATTGCCACAAATCCCTAAACAGTTTGTTGAATATTGGATAGGTGAATATAATAAAGAAAACATTATCACAGATATATTGGTTGAGTTTGAACAAACCAAATTATTTGTACCAATAGAAGAAATCAACATGTATGAATCTAAACCAAAAGAATTACAATACCCTCATACGTCAGACAAAAATGATTTATACGCATTGAAAATCTCCCCCACCAATGAAATCTATATTGAGTATGTTGAAGAAAAGATGTATAGTAGAGAAGACTTACATGCAGCATATTGTGCAGGAGCTGACTTTGATATTTCATCTTTAAGCAAAGGAAGTGAGTACTATATGTTTGAGAATTGGATTAAAGAAAATATTAACTAATAAAACTAAAATTATGACACCTAAACAGCTAAAAGAGACAAGTACAAAAAATCTTATTTTAATTTTCAAAAATAAAGCTAGATGTGTTCATAGTGAAAACATAACAATAGCAGTATATAGAGAATTAGAAAACAGATTAGGAAGTGATAAATTACTTAAATTAATAATAGCAAAATCACATATGATTAATGGAGAAGGAGATGAAGAGTTTAACGAAGAATGTGATAACTTAATAAAAACATTATGAAAAATTTAGGACCTATACAAAAATCCGCTATAGAAATATATGCTCGATTACTTAAAAAGCATATTAATTTATTAATATCAATAGAAAGACAAACAACATCAAATGTAGATTTAGAAATTACATGGGAAAAAGAAAAAGTACATAAACCTAATGAATTTGGGTATTATCAATCAGGAGATTCTCAAATTGCAACTATTTATGAATTTTTAATAGATTTTAAATTAAATTCTTTAATCGAATTGGGTTGTGGTACAGGGCTTATAGGAAATGTTTTAAATAATTTTTATCCTAATTTAAGTTTTAAAAAGGATTGTTTTAGCTATAAAGGATTTGAAAATGAACAATGTTTAATAGATATAGGGGAAAAATATTTTAGATCTGCTCGCAATATTGAAAATAAAGATTTGTTATCTTTAAAAAAAGAAGATTTAATGTTTGCAAACACAGTAAGTTTTCATAAAAAATCTAAACCTATTAAAGCAAAAGCTGTTTATATGTTTGAACCTTTTTCTAATGAAAAAACAGCTTTTAAATTTAATAACTTATTAATTGAATTAATGTGTAAAAATCAATATTTACTATACTCGTCAGTATCAGAAGATCGTATTAAGAAAGTAAATGATCATCCTTCTATGAAACATATAAAATCACAAAATAGAATATCAATTTTTCAAAAAATTAACAATTAAAACTTAAAACTATGAACTATTTAATACCAATATTAACATGTGTTTGTGTTGCTATAGTAGGTTTTTGTGTAAGTATACTATTAGGAACAGCAATAGATAAAATAGACTAAAACAAATAATTATGAAAAAACTAATCTTATTTATAGCTGTAATAACAGTATTAACAGCGTGTAATCAACCTACTAAAAAATACCTTGTTTATGCTAAATCTGATCATACTACCTCATCTTTAATAGAATGTGATAGCTTTACAATGGTATCTCAATCACACATTATAATTTATGTTGATAGTGTTAAGTCAGATATTTATGCTAGTAATATAAAAATACAAAGTAATCAATATTATAAAAAATAATATTATCTCCCTGAATCACCCCCTGTTAGTTTAATTTTTCATTTCATATTTTTTGTTTATATACGATTCAGGTTTTGTTTATATACGATTCAGGGAGATTTTTAACAATTTAATAAATAATTATGAAAGGAACATATCAGCCAGTAGATTTTGATGATAGTCAAGCTTGGCACATAAGAGTAACAGAAGAAAATCCAAAAATACGTAGATTAGCCACACAAGAAGAAATCAAATGGTTAGAAGCGTGCATAAAAGCAGATGATTACATAGAACGAACTTCTTCTAAAGAATATGTTGAAATCACAGATGTTAAGAAATTAGTAGCAGGTCAGATTTATAAATATGAAAACATATTAATACAAGCGGTCGCAGATGATATTAATGATAATTGTGGAGATTGCGTACTATTAGATAAAGGAATTTGTCATAGAGTAAAATGCCAACATGGTATAAATTTAAAACTTTATGAAGCATCGTACCCAATAGGAAAAATTCCCTTTAATGAAATTTTAACAACTTCTAAATCGTATCCTATTACACCATCTGAATCACATCCTGTTAAATCAGATAAACCTCTACTTAGGATAAAACCTAATATTATAAACAATAAAGAAACAATTAATTCAAATTTATATTTAAAAACAATTAAAAATGGCAGAAAAGAAAGAATCATTATCTAAATTTCAAGCTGGAGTATTAGAAGGTATGCAAGGTACAACAGATGTACAAATTGCAAGTGATAGAGAAGCATTAGCAGCTTCAGAAATTGAAATCCAAATCAAGAAATTGGAAAATAAGATTACTAAACAAAAGACTATTGTAAAGAAAGCTGAACAGTACTTTAAATCTGTAATTTATCCTAGTAAAAATAACTTTAATGAAGATCTCTATTGTTCTGATGTTATTACAGCAGATGAGGAATTAACAGAAGCTAAAGAAACTCTCAAAGTCTATGAAGAAATGAAAGCTTTTTGGAATTATGAGGTGATCAATTTTACTTCTCTTACCTGGTGGGAAAATTTATGGGGACAATGCAAATCGATTGAGCGCATACACACGTTTCATCATACCTGCCATGATATTGCATGGGCTCAGTGGCTCTCCTGTGATAATCCATACGCGAAACAAGATAGGTCCATGATGGAAGCAGAAGGTGGCAACTATTTTGCCACTATTGGGCTTATCTACCGCAAAACCGACGAATCTTGAAATATTGCCGTAATTTCCTCAGTGAAAATCGCATGCGAGAATAATAGGTCCTCATAATTTCACACTGTTCTTTTCGGTACTCCTTAAGTTTTTCATGTCTTTTACTATCTTCATACGGGTGCACAATACTTCCAAAATAATCGAGTAACACATCCACTTTTCTTTTTTGTAAAGTTCTGATCAAAAATTCCCATGAACCAGCAAGCGGTTTATCAAGGGGGAATTGGGCACAAATAGACCGTTTTAACAGAAAAGCACTCAGTTGGACCTGTTCGTCAGTGAGCAGTCGTTGGTAATACC
>RZYO01000330.1 GCA_009930325.1 Spirochaetia bacterium
TTATGAATTATCTTGTGTTGATATTTTATTAAAAGGAAAATCTACTGGAAATGGAATTTATACTATTGATCCAGATGGAGTTGGTGGTAGTAATCCATTTAATGTTTATTGTGATATGACGACAGATGGAGGGGGATGGACTTTAGTTATGCAAACATCTAATACATCTACTTATGTTTATGAAAATTCAGTTTGGACTGCTACAAACGGAGGATCTACTTCTGCTGGAAATCCTTCTGTAAATCAAGATTATGTATCAAAGGCGTTTTATATGTTAGAAGGAACTGAAAGTATGCTAGCTTTAGGAAATACTTCTTATTGGAACTCTTGGACTCATTCTAAAGATACTTCAAGAGATTTATCTAATCAAGGAAGGATGTATTCAACATCAAGTTCTTATGGAGATTGTTCGGTTAGAACTAATTGTGGATTAGAGCCTATTAATTTAAAACCTCAAGGAATAGAACAAGCAACTTCTGGTTCATATTCTGATGCTTGGCATCGTTTTGGATATGTTAATGAAAATAATGCTTGGGGTCCTGATGTTAGAGTTGGTTTTTCTGGAGATGGAAATTCTTCTGATAATAGTGATAGTGTTATGGGTATAGGTCTAAGATGTGATGGTAATTGTGCTAGTAATTGTACTACTGATTCTGCTCATAATACTGGAAGTGGATATTATTTTTACAGAGGTTGGGCTAATACTCCACTAGATTATTCTGCTCAAGGTTGGCTATATATTAGAGAATTTGATCCTTCTTCTATTACTTGTGGAGATAATATTTGTAATTTACCTTACGAAGATTTTAATAATTGCCCTTCTGATTGTGATGCTCCTATTCCTTCTCATTGTTCAAATGGAATTTTTGATCCTTCTTTTGGTGAAATTGAAACTGATTGTGGAGGTCCTTGTCTTGCTTGTTATGATGGAGAAGATCCTGTTAATTTTAATGAAATTACTTTTTATGCAAAAGGAACAATAATTTCTTCTTCTTGGCCTGAAGTTGAACTTTGGTATAAAGATTTTCAACTTGGTTGGTTAAAATTAGATTCTTTTGAAATAAATGATACAAATTTTAAAGAGTATACATATTCTTCAGATGATACTTTTGCTTCTTTAGGTCTTGCTCTAGTATTTACTAATTATATAGAAAATAAAAATTTATATGTGGATTGGATCCAATATGATACTGATTCTACTAGGATAGAAAGTGATAATACTGAAAATTTAATAAAAGATTATGGTGGAATTTTACCTGATTTATGGTTAGATGGAATTAATACAGAAGAAGCATCTTCTCTTATTAATAATATTGGTGCTTTAAGATCAAAAAATCCTGGAAATATAATTACACCTCCTAATAATTGTGGAAATGGTGCTTGTGATTTAGGAGAAGATTGTTTTTCTTGTCCAGAGGATTGTGATATTGAGCCTAATATTGTTGAATCTTTATGTAATACAGATGTTGGATTTTATACTTTATCTCCTAATCCTTATAAAGATTCAGAAAATGCTTGTATAAATTCTAATATTTATGCAAGATTTAATACTAAAATTGATGTTA
>RZYO01000331.1 GCA_009930325.1 Spirochaetia bacterium
ATATGATTATATTAATTTAATGTCTCAATCTTGTGTTATAGCCTATGATAGTAATTGTGGTGTTTTTGATAGTGGAATGAAAGATGCTATTTTAAATTCTTTAACTATAAGAGAAGCTATTTCACAAAATTTATTACATGGAAGTTGGGCTGTTGGAGGATTATGTTTTGATATTAATGATAAAAATAGATGTTCTGATAAAAAATATACATTAGCAAATATTAAAAAGATGAGAAGTGCTAGAATCTTACCTTCTGGTTTTGAAATAGCTGCTACTTTATTAAAAGATGGTTGTAATGAGGATTCTTGGGATGAGCATAATCAATACAAAGACTCTTGCCATTATACATTATCTGATATTGTAAATAATTATGATAATAAAGATAGCGAACTTTATCATTTAGTTAATCCAAATTGGATATTAAAAGATGTAAAATTTAGGAGTGGAATTACTAATGCAGATGATAATGGCGGTGTTTATAGTGCTATTTTAACTTCTACAGGTAGTAACGCTAGTGCTTATCGTAATACTTATGTTCCTGATATAGAATCTTGTTTAGAAGAAAATGATGCTGGACAGTGTTTAGCTTGGGGATATTGTATAAGAGAAAAAAATGTTTGGAGATTTGATGGAAAAACTTGTGATGATAAATATTCTTCTTGTAAACAATACAATATTGTTGAAGGTGATGGTTCTCTTTCTGTTAATAAATATTATTTAGCAGATACGTTAGATAATCCTGATGAAATATGTGATTCGTCTAATGCTGGATGCTCTCTTTATTATTATAGTAAAGAGGATTTTAATTATTGGGATTTAAATAAAAAAATATATTTAAATGATAATATAAGTTCTTGTTCTTCATCTTCTGAGGGTTGTAGTTCCTTTATTAAACTTTCTGATGTTAATTATGTTGTAGATTCTAGTTTTGAATTAAATAATTCTTTATATTGGGATGATGTTTCTTCTTCTGAAAAATTTTCAATAAGAACTGATAATCCTTTTTCTGGTAGTAAATATTTGAGAATATATAATGATGCTTCTTATAATTCTTCTGAAATATATCTTGCTTCTAATAAAACTTATACTTTAAGTTATTATGTAAAATCTAATTCTGTAAATGATAAGTTTTATATTAATATTATTGATGATTTAGGTAATTATTATAAACCTGGTTCATATGATTCTACTTTTTCTGATTTTTGGACTAGAAAAACTTATACTTTTTCTACATTATCTGGAATTTTATATATAAAATTAGTTATTACTAGTTCAGATGTTGTATCTTCTGGTTATGCGGATTTTGATTCTATTTCTATTTTAGATGGTGTTTATGTTGAAGAAAATCTTCCTGATTATCATACTTATTCTGATTCAACTAAAGTTTATTATAAAAAAGCTCCTTCTTATATGAATTGTTATGATTCTGATCCTAATAATAATTATATTTTGAATGGAAATGATTATTGTAATTATTTTATGAAAACTTGTGATGAAATGGATGTTGGATGTAAAAAATTCTATGAAAATTCATCTCTTACTGGAAATTTTGTTCCT
>RZYO01000021.1 GCA_009930325.1 Spirochaetia bacterium
ACGAAAAAAGAAATAAAAAGCATCCAGTGCCAATTAAGACAATGAATGCTATATAATCTTTAGTATTTAACATACGTATTTATTGTGGATTGTATGTTAATTATTATAAATGCTTTTCATTTTTATAAACACAATTGGTAAATTATATTAGAAATAATATAATATAGCTAATTTTCTTGATATTATATGCTATGTAATATAAAACACTAATAAGAAGAAAACAATTATTGGTGAATTTATTAAAAAAGAAAGAAAAAATAAGAATTTAACACAAAAAAAGTTAAATATATTAATATCGTATTAAATAGATGAAATCGATTATTTGATTAAATTATTTAATTTCAAATACTTTTTAATTAAAAAATTGTAATAGGAGAATATATTGCAAGTTAATTATTATTCAATCAATTCCTTTGCAAAAACAACAACAGGAGGTAACCCCGCTGCTGTTGTATTAGATTCTGAAAGATTTACAAAAGATGAAATGTTAAAAATTGCAAATAGTATTGGATTCAGTGAAACAGCTTTTGTATTTAAATCTAATAAAGCTGATTTTGAAGTTAGGTTTTTTACTCCAAAAGCAGAGGTTGATTTATGTGGCCATGCAACTATTGGATTGTTTTCAGTTCTTTCAAATTTAAATAAGATAAAAAGTGGTAAATATAAAATACTAACAAAAGCTGGTATTTTAGAAATAAAAGTTGAAAAAGATGGATCTATTTTTATGGAGCAAACGACTCCTATATTTTCTAATATAATTAATACAGAAGAAATAATTGATTCACTAAGAATTAAGAAAGAAGATTTAATAAATGAGTTACCTTGTCAAATTGTATCAACAGGGCTTAAAGATATAATTATTCCTGTAAAAGACATTTCAATTTTAAATTCAATTAATCCTAATTTTGATAAGATAAAGGATATATCTAAAAAATATAATGTAATTGGATATCATTTATTTGCTTTATCAGACTCTAATAATATCATCGCTTCTTGTAGAAATTTTGCTCCCTTATATGAAATAAATGAAGAAGCTGCAACAGGAACTTCTAGTGGGGCGTTAGCTTGCTATTTATATAAATATGGTGTTATTGATAAAACAGAAGAAATTTTATTAGAACAAGGGATTTCGATGAACAAATCTTCATTAATTAAAGCAAATCTTGAAATAAAAAATAAAAAAATAAATAAAGTATTAGTTGGAGGATTAGCATTAAATCTAAAACTTGAAGAAATCTCAATATAATAATTCTATTTAATATTTTTAATACTTTTCTAATTAATAAATAATAACCTATAAACAATTTCGCTTTATTAATTACCTATAACTTAAATTATAGGAGATTAATATTATGAAAAAGATTATTGTAGCATTATTCATGCTATCTTTTACTCTCACCTCATTAATGGCACAAGGATCTAATGAAGTAACAAAAGTTACACCTGAAAAGAACACTCCAATTGAAATTTCATTTTGGCATATTTTTGGAGATGCTAGAGGGCAATGGATTGAAGACCGTGTACAAGAATTTAATAAAATGCAAAACAAATACCATGTTACTCAAGAAAACAAAGGTAATTATAGAGATACTTTACAAGCAGCACTTCTAGCTTATAGACAAGGATCAGCTCCAACCTTAGTACATATTGCTGAAGCTGGCTCTCAGGTTGCTTATGATTCAGGCATTTTCAAACCAATAAGTGAAATTGGAGCTTTTGATACTTCTGATTATATTGAACCAGTTTTGAATTACTATACTATTAACAATAAAGTTAATTCAATTCCTTTCAATAGTTCTTCTCCTGTTCTATACATCAATACAGATATGTTAGTACAAGCTGGCTATGATAGAGATTGGACTCCTAATACTTTTGAAGATGTAATTGAATCATTAGAAAGAGCTCAAGCTGCTGGAGTTAAGAATGCTAAATATACTGATGGAATTCATGCTTGGTTCTTTGAAGAATTAGTTGCTGAGCAAGGTGGATATATGTATAACAATGGCAACGGTCGTGATTCCAGAGCTACAGAAGCTTTACTTGGTGAAGATGCTGGACTTAGAGTTGCACAATTTTATAAAGATTTAGCTGAAAAAGACCTTCTTTCTTGGACTGGAAAAGTTGAAGATTGGGGTGGCTCAGATAATATTTTTATCAACGAAAAAGCTATGTATCATATGACTTCAACTGGTGATATTAATGTAATAAGTGAAGGCGCTAAAGGTAAATTTGATTTGAACGTTGGTATGCTTCCAATTGCAACCGGTACTAAAAGAAATGGAACAGTCATAGGCGGTGGTTCAATTTGGTTAACTAAGGGACATACTCAAGAGGAAATGGAAGGAGCAAGAGACTTTATTCTATACATGACTAATACAGAAAATATGGTATCTTGGCATAAATTATCTGGCTATTATCCTGTAAGAAAATCTTCCGTAAAACAATTAGAAAATGAAGGATGGTTTGATTCTAATTCTCTTCAAACTGTTGCTTTCAAACAGCTATTAGATACTGTAGCAAACAAAGCTACTGCAGGTGCTTTAGGTGGTACAGTTTATGATCATAGAACATATATTGAAGAAGCACTGGTAAAAATAATAAATGGTGAAGATGTTAAGAAAGCTATGAATGAAGCAATTGTTTTAACAAATGCAAAAATCAAAGAATACAATGCTAACTTCTAAATAAAATAGTCGAACAAATAGGTAATTTATTAAATATTTTACCTATTTGTTTTTTGAAAGGATAAAAAATGAATCAAAATAAAAATGTAATATTTAAAGCGAAATTTATACCTTACCTTTATTTATTACCAACATCTTTAGTTTTAATAATATTTATATATTATCCAGCAGTAAAAACTTTTGTTTTAGCCTTCTATAGAAGCAATTTTTTTTTAGGAACTAGAAAATTTATTGGCTTTGAAAACTTCAAAAATTTATTTATAGGAGCATTAGCTCCAGGTTTTATTCAAACATGCATTCAAACCATAGCTTTTGCTTTTTTTGTTGTAATTCTAGGTTTAAGTATTTCAATGATTTTAGCAGTTTTAACAAGTGAAAATATTAAATTCTCTAAATATTATAGACTTCTATTAATTTGGCCCTTCGCACTATCCCCAGCTGTAGCATCTACAGTTTTCTCTTTTATGTTCAATCCCGAAGTTGGCGTTATCAACATGTTTCTAACATCTGTATTTAATGTAAAACCTGGTTGGCTTACAAATCCATATCTAGCTTTTTTCGTTGCAGTATTTGCAGCAGTTTGGAAAAATCTAGGTTATAATATTGTATTTTATATCGCTGCTTTTCAAAATATATCAAAAGATCCCCTAGAAGCCGCTGAAATTGATGGAGCTTCTAGATTCTCAAAATTTATACACATAATTTTCCCACTCTTAAGTCCAACCACATTTTTTCTACTATTTACAAATATTACTTACAGTCTATTTGATTCCTTTGCAATAATAGATGTTTTAACAAAAGGAGGACCAATGGGAAGAGCTCCTTTGATGGACAATGTTGGAATGACTACAACTTTAATGTATAAAATATTTCTAGATGGATTCGGCGGTTCCTCTAATATGGGTTTTGCAGCTGCAGAAACTTTTATTTTAATGATCATTGTTATGATTATTACTATGTTCCAATTTGGAATAATCGGAAAGAAGGTAAATTATGATGTCTAAAATTAAAAAATCAAATAAACATAAAGACCCAATTTGGATTCACCTTGTATTAATTATTTCAGTAATATTAGTGTGTTTCCCTCTTGTATTTACATTAATAAAAAGTACTCAATCATTAATCCAAGTTACAACCCCTTCACTATTAATTGGCTCTTCATTTTTTAGTAACATAAAACAAATATGGGTAGATTATAACATGTATAAATATATGCTGAATTCACTTTTTTATGCTTTTGTTATTACTTTTGGTAAAGTAATTCTATCATTATTTGCTGCTAATGCCTTAGTCTTTTATAACTTCAAATTTAAAAGATTTATTTTTGCTTTTATAATTATAACTTTAATGTTTCCAATAGAAATATTGATATTAGGATTATTTGAAGTTGTAAGTAATGCTCAAGCATCTAGCTTCATGGACTTTATATTATGGATTCTAAACCCAATGGAACTTTTATTTGCTCCAACTAAATATGGTTTTGGTATGGGTGATTCTAAAATTGCAATAATCTTACCATTCTTAGCTTCTGCAACAGGTGTTTTTTTATTTAGACAACAATTTCTATCAATACCTGTTAGCATTTGTGATGCTGCTAAAATGGATGGAATAAATTCATTTCAGTTTCTATTTAAAATATTAGTTCCAATGAGTATTCACACGATAGGAGCTTTAACACTAATTCAATTTGTATATATTTGGGATCAATATATTTGGCCAAGAATTATTATTCAACATGATAGTGCTCAAGTTATACAAGTAGGATTAAATGCTATTCAAAGTGCTGGAGATTCTATTCAATGGAATCTAGTAATGACTGGAGCAGTTGTAACTATAATTCCACCTTTAATTGTATTTGCTCTTCTTTATAATTCATTTATGAAAGGTTATGCTCTATCCTCAAATAAATAAAATAGTTATTACTTTTTTTAGGTAAAATTATGAACAATGAAATATATTATTTCATATTTATCATTAAATCAGGATAATTTGTAATAATTCCTTCAATATTCCATTTTTTCATTTTAATAAAAATTTCAAGCTCATTAACAGCCCAAGAATTAATCTTAATATCATTAATTTTACAATTTTCAACTATATTATCATCTAAGAGTCTTCCATCTGGATGATAATAATTAATTTTAAAGCTCTTTTCAAGATTTCCAATATTTTGTGTCAAATAATCTTCTTGTAACAATGCACTTTTCATATATGGAACTAGTTCTTTTATTTTAATAACTGAAAGCCAATTGAATGAAGAGAAAATAACCTTTTCTTCTAGTTTATATTTCTTAACTAATTCAATAGCTTTTTCTTCTATCCCAGGATAATAAATATTATTAGTTTTAATTTCAATATTTGTAATTATATCTTTATCTTTAATGTAATTACAATAATCTTCAAATTCAACAATTGGAGTAAAACCAAATTTGTCATCTTTTGTTTTACCTGCATTAATTTTAATTAACTCACTTCTATCATAATCACTAACTTTTCCAGGTTTCCCTGTCGTTCTAAGAAGGAATTCATCATGGATTACAATTAATTTCCCATCTTTTGAAAGATGTACATCTAGTTCAATTCCATCACTTCTTACTTCAACAGCTTTTTCAAAAGCTAGCATTGTGTTTTCTGGATACTCTCCACTAAAACCTCTATGAGCATATATTTTCATACCTTTTGCCTCTGAAACAGTTTTTCAATAAAACTATTTATTTTATCTATATTTTCTTGAGCCATAACTATACCAGATTCAATTAACTTTTGTTTTGTCTCAAAATCTGTTTTATTCATTTTTATCTGATTCTCCAAATTGAACTTATGAATTCTATAATAATTTAAATCTGATAAAGAATTAGCAATTAGATCAGAAGTTCTCATTTGTCCATTCGATAAAAGCTTTGCTTCATCTATTATTTCTTTATCACTATTTAAACAAGTTGGTTGCCACATTGTTGAAATACTCAAAATATTAGCCATAGAAGTAGTTGGAAAAAGTTTCTTTATTTCTAAATAGGTATAAAGAATTGGATTATTTGCAAAAACTCCACCATCAACTAATTCTATTTTTTGTTCAGTAATTTTTATTGGTGAAAAAAAACCTGGTGCACAGCAAGAGCTTTGCATTGCTTCACTCATGCTAATATTTGGATAAGAAGATGAACTTAAAATTACAGGTTTTGCATTTAATATATCGTAAGCATATACAGCTACAGGAATTTTTGCATCTTTTAGTTTTCTTTTTTCAAATAAAATATCCCCTAATTCTTTTAATCCACTATTTAAATATAAAGGATTATCGCCTTTTGTATTTTTTACAAAAATACTTTCAAAAGTATTAAATACCTTTTCCAAAGTTTCAATGTTTTCTTTTAAGGAAAATTCTTTTCTTGAAAGTGTTAATGCAATTATTGATCCTGCAGATGTTCCACTGAGTAAATCAACATTTAACTCATTTAAGCCTTTTTGATTTAGTATTTGTGAAATTTTCTTTAAAACTTGAATTGAGGCTAAGGCTCTTATACCTCCACCATCAAAACTCATTGCAAAATTTTCCATTATTTGTCCTTAGTGATTCAATATTTGTGATAAGAATAACTTTGTTCTATCATTTTTTGGATTACTGAAAAATTCTTTAGGTGGAGCAGTTTCAACAATTTTACCACCATCAAAAAAGATTACATTATCAGCAACAGCTTTAGCAAATCCCAGTTCATGAGTTACAACGATTAGTGTCATATTTTTATCAGCTAACTCACTCATTACATCCAAAACTTCTTTTATCATTTCAGGATCTAGTGCACTTGTTGGCTCATCAAATAACATAATATCTGGATTCATTGCAAGTGATCTTGCAATAGCAACTCTCTGCTGCTCACCACCGGAGAGTTGGTTTGGATATTTATAAGCTTGATTCTTTACACCTACTCTCTCTAATAATTGCATTGCCTTCTCTTCAGCTTCAGCTTTACTTTGCTTTAATATCCAAATTGGAGAAAGAGTAACATTATGAAGAACAGTTAAATGTGGAAATAAATTAAATTGTTGAAAAACCATTCCAATTTTACTTCTAATAGCATTTATGTTCTTTATATTATGATTTAGTTCAATTCCATCAACAGTTATCTTTCCTTGTTGATATTCTTCTAATGCATTTATTGTTCTAATAAATGTAGATTTACCACTTCCAGAAGGACCTATTATAACAGTTACTTCCCCTTTATAAAATTTATAATCTACCCCTTTTAATACTTCAAATTCAGGGGTATACCATTTATGTACATTTTCAAAATGTATTAATTCTTTTTTTTCCATTACAATCCTACCTTGGTGTTAATTCCTAGTCTTTTCTCTAAAACCATACTTCCTTTTGAAATGCTAAAGCATAATATAAAATATATTAAACCTTCAAAGAAAAGGACTTGAGCACTCCCTGTTAAATATTTGGGGTTACTTACAATGGAAGTAGATATTCCAATCAAATCAAGCATACCAATAATACTGATTAAACTTGTATCTTTTAATGCTGATGTGAAAGCATTTACTAATATTGGAATCATTCTTTTTAAAACTTGAGGAAGAATAATTAAAAACATTGTTTTTACTGTTCCAATATTTAAACTTTTAGCTGCCTCATATTGAGTTACACTTATTCCTTGTAGGCCACCTCTAAAGGATTCTGCCATATAAGCACTATGGAACATGACAACCCCTGTAAGAGCTCTAATAAATACAGATGGGGTCCAACTTGAAGGTAAAGCCATTGGCAAAATAAGGTACCCAATGAAAAGTATTGTAATTAAAGGGACCCCTCTAACTACTTCAATAATAATAGTACATACAATACTAATAAATTTCATTTTACTTCTTCTTCCCAATGCTAAAAGCAATCCAATTGGAAGAGAGAGGAATATACTTGTTAAACTAATTAAAAGCGATAATAACAAGCCTCCCCATAAGTTTGGTTTAACTATTGGAAGGATTCCTCCAAAGCCTCTGATAATAATAAAAGAAAAAGGCATTAATAAGACCCAACCTAAACAAATAGTTAATGTTAATTTACTTTTACTAATAAAATTTCCTAAGAAATATGATCCAATTAATAATGCTGCTGTTAATATAAAATATACTTTTGTTGAGACAGAAAAATCTAAAAAACAAAATATAATTAAGATAAATGAAATTATAAAAATTAATTTAGGTATTTTTGTTGAAAACACTTTGAAAGTAAATCCAAAAAATATAGCAATATATAATACTAAAAGCCAAACTCTCCAAAGTTGATCTTTTGGATAAGAACCGGTAAAGATTAACTTTAAGTTTGCTTTAATGACTGTCCAGTCTAATTTCAAAAGAGGTAAAGCCCCTTTTACTATTAGTAAATATATTAAATAAATAGATACTAAAGTTAATATACTATTACTAATTGAAGAAAATAAATTTTTTCTTACCCAAAACAAAGTTGGATGTTTTAATTCTTCAGCACTTAAGAAAGGATTTAAATTATTTTTCATCTTTTACCTCTCCTTCAACTGAACTTTTTTATTGTATTGATTCATAAAGAAACTCGTTATTAAACTTAGAATCAAATATACACTCATTATTAATAATATCATTTCTAAAGTCCTACCAGTTTGATTAATAATGGTTCCTGTGATAGCAAACATATCAGGAAATCCTATAGCAACACCAAGAGATGTATTTTTTGCAACCCCAAGAAATTGACTAGTTAATGGGGGAATAATTACAACTTTTGCTTGAGGAATTATTACTAAACGTATTGTTTGTCTATGTGTTAAACCAAGAGCTCTTGCTGCCTCAATTTGGCCTTTAGGAACACCTTGAATTCCAGATCTAAATATTTCTGCTATAAAACCTGATGTATATAATACTAATCCAGAAAATAGACTAAACCATTCAGCTGTTATATGAAGACCACCACTAATATTAAATTTTCCTAAGACTGGGATATCTTTATACAAAGCTTTGTTTGGTAAAATAAAATAAGTTATCAAGGCAAAAGCAATAAATAATAATAATGGATATACAACAGTTCTTTGTTCTTTGCCAGTAATTTTTTGTCTATGTTTTAAATAAATTATTAATGCAATTGATAAAAATAAACCTATGAATAAACATATTAACCAAGGATTAAAATTTTCAGTAGGTTTTAGCCAAACCATACTTAATCCTCTATTGGAAATAGATAAATTCAAGGAAGTAATTCCATCACCAGAAACTTTTTTGCCCATTGCAAAAGAAGTTTTTACTCCAGGAAGTTTCAAAAAGAAAGCTCTATACCATATTAAAAGTAAAAGTAATAATGGAATATTTCTTATTATTTCAATGTAAACAATAGCTATTTTTTTTATTAACCAGTTTGAAGACAATCTGCAAAGTGCAATAAAAATACCTATAAAGGTTGAGAAAAATATTGCAACAACGGTTATGGAAATAGTGTTAATAAAACCAGCAAAAATAATCCTTAAAAAAGAAGAGCTGTTTTTTACATCGATAATTGATTCCCCAATATTTATATGGCTAGGATTTTTTAAGAACTTAAAAGAAATACTCATATCCAGATTCGACAATGAAGTAAATATATTTGTTGTTAATATTGCAACTACATATATTATAAATACAAAAATAATGAATTGGATTAACCCCATACGTTTATGAGTATCTTGCCAGATTGTCTTTATTCCTGTTCTTGGGTTTCTTAGCAATTTCATAAATCCTCCAAATTTATAAACTTATCTCTGTTTCCCTAAATTAGGGAAACAGAGAAAGAAAACGACCTAATTAAAAGGTAATGCAAAAAGTAATCCACCTTGATTCCAAGGTTTATTTAAACCTCTTGTAACTTTCATAGGTTCTGTTAATTCACGATTATAAATTTCACCATAGTTTCCAACTTGTTTAATAATTTGGTATGCCCAATCATTACTCAAATCCATCATAGCACCAATTTCTTTACCTGTACCTAAGGCATTCTTAACTTCAGGACTTGTTGTAGTTGCAAGAACTTCATCAACATTACTACTAGTAATATTATGTTCATCACCAAAGAATAATGCATATAATGTCCATTGACAGATATCTTTCCATTGGTTATCTCCATGACGTACTGCAATTCCTAAAGGTTCTTTACTAATTGTTTCTTCAAGTCCTTCAAAATTACCAGCATCAGCATATTGATGTAAGAATACTACTGCACTTGATTTATCTACAGAAAGAGAGTCAACACGTCCATTTACAAAAGCAGATTTCATTTCATCAAGATTTTCATATGTAATTGGAGTATATTTTATTCCTTTACTTTCCATTGTAGCTGCTAAGTTAGTTTCTGTTGTACTACCAGTCAATACTGCAATTGTTGCACCTTCAAGCTCTTCCATAGTTTTAATACCAAGATCTCCGTTAACTAAGAAAGTTTGACCGTCATAGAAATATGGGCAAGTAAAATCAAGTCCAAGCTCAGTATCACGGCTAGTAGTAATTGTTGCTGTTCTAATTAATACATCAATTTCTCCACTCTGAAGAGCAGTAAATCTTTCTTTTGAAGTTAATGGTCTAAACTCAATTTTATCTGGTGTTCCAAAAACAGCTACACTTATTGCTTTTGCTAACTCAACTTCAAAACCTTTGTACTGTCCATCTTCTTCGAGGAAAGAAAAACCAGGATTTGATGCATTAACACCAGCTACCAAATAACCTCTTTTTCTAATTTGTTCTAATGTACTTAATGCTTTTGTTGGAGCAGCTTCTTTTACAGTTTCTGTTACTACTGGTGTTTCTGCTACAGTTTTCACTTCTTCTTTAGCATTGCAAGATACAAAAAGTGATACTAATAATAACACTGATAATGTAAAAACAATTCCTTTTTTCATATAAATCTCCTTTTTCGGTTTCCCGTCTTTTATTAAATCATCCTTCAAAATATTTTGTTGGAATGAATATTTTCTTGTTATCTTCAAGTTCAATTTTATTTTCTATTTTATCAATCAACCTATCTGTTGCTGTTTCTGCTATAGTTTTTATATCTTGAATAACAGTTACAAATTGACCATTTAATTTTTCAACTTGATTTAAACGAGAAATCCAGTTTTGATCTAAGTTAATTGAATCAACTGTATATATGTTTAATTTCTTGTCTTTAAACTTTGATTGATTTAAAGCTTCTAAAAAATAAGGCATATAATATCCTGAATAGAGAAATACAGAATCAAAAGTTTCTTCTATTAGATTTAATTTATCACACATATTAGTATTTTGAATTTTATCCTCTTCTGAGAGAGTAAAAGTTTGCATTAAAGGGTTTTTTGAAGAAGCTTTCATCGCATCTTGATAACCTTGCATTCTTAATTCAGCAGTTGAGGTAATAACTTGATCTTTTCTATAAAGGAAAAGAATATTATCACTACCTTTATTTAAGGCTTTTTTTGTCATGTCAAAACTAACTTTATAATGATCGGAGGAAACAATATCTGCTTCTATATTTTTTGTATATCTATCAATAAATAGAAAAGGGAAATCAGATTCTTTCATATTTTGATAAACATTATTTGAAGAAGAATTTGATAAAGATGAAATTAACATTCCATCATAAAGATTTGATTTATATAAATGTAAAGATTCTTCTTCTTTTTTAGGATCATGGAAAGTATTTATTACAACAGCAATATAACCTTTCTTCATTGCTCTTCTTTCGATGTAATATATTAATTCACTAAAGAATCCATTAGGAGTAAAAGGAGCAAGGATTGCTATTATATGTGTTTTTTTAGATTTTAAACCACTTGCCAATCTATTTGGAACATAATTATATTTTTTTG
Organism: Spirochaetia bacterium; assembly: GCA_009930325.1. Classification (GTDB taxonomy): domain Bacteria; phylum Spirochaetota; class Spirochaetia; order Sphaerochaetales; family Sphaerochaetaceae; genus Pleomorphochaeta. The sequence continues at coordinate 11,519 of RZYO01000021.1, forward strand.
CAGTATCAAGGATTCTCTCTTTGGTAGTTTTTGATACTCTTGTTTTTTTATTATTTAATACTAAAGATACTAGTGTAATTGATACCCCAGCCTCTTCTGCTATTTTTTTTAAATTTACTTCAGCCATTTTTCTCTTCCTATGATAAAACGATTTAACAAGTAGTTAAAATATGCTAAAACGTTTTATCAAATTAATAATATCACGCCTTTTTTTAGTTGTCAAATTTAAAATTACTATAAAAAAATGCTATTAAACTAATATAGAAAAACTTAAAAATGAAATTATACAACCTAAAGTATGATTATTGTGTAATTTATTAGATTATCTGACTTTGAATAATATTCTTTATTAATTATAAAAAATAAATCATAATTATTTGATAAATTATCGAAAGATTAATTTATTAAATGAATATAAAAGCCCCCTAATATAAATGTAAAATACAAATATAAGAAGGTTTTTATGAATTGATTTAAATCAATATTTTCTGAAAAAACAAATCAAATTTAATTATTTGTTTTAAATTAAGTTATTATAATATAATTATTCTACTAAATAACTTTATCAGGATTTAAAATACCATTAGGATCAAAAACTTTTTTTATTCCCTTCATTAATGAGATTTGATTAGCTCCTAACAAATTGAACAAATATTGTTTTTTATCTAGTCCTATACCATGTTCTCCACTTATTAAGCCCCCAAATTCTGATGCTTTTTCATACATTAAAACAAAGGCTTTTTCTTTTTTTATCTTCCATTCATCATTATCTAAATTATCTTTACAAAGATAGATATGTAAGTTTCCATCTCCTGCATGTCCAAAACTCTGAATTCTAATATTTAGAGTTTTTGATACTTCATAAATAAAAAGCAAAAAATCAGCTATATAACTTCTGGGGACAACAACATCACATTCATCCATTTCAGTTGTTGAACTTTTTATTGCTTCCAAAAAAGCTCCCCTTGCTTTCCAAACACTGTTCATTCTTTCTTCAGTATCAACTATATAAACATCAATAGCCCCTTCTTTTAAACATAAATCAGATATAGTTGAAAGTTCAAATTTTACTTGACTTGGTTCTCCATCAAAAGTTAAAAGCAGATATGCATTTGATTCATGGTTTGGAAATTTTTTACCTAAATATTGTTCTGCATTTTCTATTGTATCCTTAGACAGATATTCTATGGCAACAGGAAGAACTTGAGTTAAAATTATCTTGGGAACAATCGAAATCGCTTCAGGCATTGAATTAAATGGAATTAAAATACTAACTATTGATGATGGTAATGGAACAATTTTTAATATTGCTTCAGTTACAACTGCCAAAGTCCCTTCACTCCCAATTATCAAGTCTTTAAGACTATATCCACTACTATTTTTTACAACCTTACCACCTAATTTTAAAATTTCTCCAGAAGGTAAAACAACAGTAATACATCTAACATAATCTCGAGTTACTCCATATTTTACAGCTCTCATTCCTCCAGCATTTGTTGAAATATTTCCTCCAATTGTTGCAGCTTTTTCACCTGGATCAGGGGGATATAAAAACCCCTCTTTTTCAACATATGTTGCTAAATCCATCAATAATACTCCAGCTTCTACAGTAACTGTTAAATTTTTTTTATCTAATTCAATAATTTTATTCATTTGACTCAAATCTAACATTATTCCACCATGAATACAGACAGATCCTCCAACAAGCCCGGTCCCAGAACCTCTAATCACTACAGAAATATTTTTTGTGTTAGCATATTTCATTGTTTGAGAGACTTCATCAGTAGAAATTGCTTTAAGAACTATTTCAGGCTTGCCCCAAGTACTTCCTAATTCATCATGACAATAATCATCATTAATTTGTTCAGAAACAAATAGTCTCTCTTTATATAATTTTCTAAAAAATTCAATATCTATTTGATTTACTTTTTTAAACACTTTTGTATTCCTCAATTTTATTTATTAAGTTTGGTAGAATCTTATATAAATCCCCAACAAATCCATAATTAGCAACATCAAAAATTTGTGCATTAGAATCTAAATTGATAGCAATAATACAATCGCTACCCTTTGCTCCAGCAACAAATTGTACTGACCCTGATACTCCAACAGTAATTAACAATTTTGGTTTTACCGTTCTACCAGATAAACCAATTTGTTGCTTTGGATTAAACCAACCCTTTTCAATGAGTGGTCTAGTACAAGCAATCTTTGCTCCAATTATTTTACAAAAATGTTCAATAAACGCAATATCTGATTTTTGTTTAATTCCTCTACCACAAGCTACTATCATTTGAGCTTCACTAATATCAACTTCTAAATCTTTTTCAATAATCGAATTAATAAAAATTCGACTTTTTAATTTATTTTTATCAATAAATAATTTTTCAACTTCATTTTTAACAGTTTTTCTCTTTTCACCTTTGTCAAAAATTTTATAGCGGACAGTACACATTTGAGGTCTATTATTAGGAGTTATAATTCTTGCCATAATATTTCCACCAAAAGCTGGTCTGATTTGTACAAGATCAGTATTATCTTTCATTTCCAAAGATGTACAATCTGCAGTTAATCCCGTTTTAAATCTTGCTGCAACTCTAGGAGCTAAGGTTCTACCAATGTCAGTTGCACCAATCAATATAGAATTCGGTTTATATATATTAATAAAATCTTCAAATATTGTGGTATATGGCTCAATTAAAAAATTCTTTAATTCTTTATCTTCATAAGAAAAAACTCTATCTGCTCCATATGCATATAAATCTTGAATGTTTTCCACATCCCCATTGCCTATTATCAAGGCATATACTGGATTATTTATTTTTTTAGCAAGCTGAGAAGCTTTATTTAATAATTCAAATGAAACTTCATGAATTTTTCCTTTATTATGTTCAACAAAAACCAATACCCCAAAATAATTAGCCTTATCAATTTTAACAATATTTTTTTCTTGAAAATATATAGAACCATTCGATGCTTTTAAACATAATTTACACAGCTTACAACCAGCACCTATATTCAATAAGTTATTTTCATAAGTAATTTGATTAAAAGGACATATATTAATTAATTTTTTTGCTAATTCAATATCTATTTTATCTTGTTCAATTATTAAACTCATTTTATATTCCTATAATAAATATTTCTTTTCAAGGAAAAGGGCATATATTTTAGAAGATAATAATTCCGGATTATCTTCATATATAAATCTATCATTGACTTTATCAGGTGGAAAAATTTTTTCTACTTGAGTAGCAGATCCATCCAGTCCATAATTTTCAATCTTCTTATCTTCTAAGTCGTTCAATGTAAAAAATATAATATCCATATTTTGATTCATTCTTTTATAAGAAGGCAACCTAGGCGTATTTATTTCATTATCTATATTTAATAGACAAGGAAGTTGTATTGTTTGTCTAACAAATAATTTTTCTTGGTTAGTATTAACTGAAAGATATTTTTCATTAATTTTTGTAATTGATACTACATTACTTAAATTTGGAATATTTAGAAATTCTGCAAGCTCAACACCAACTTGAGCAGTATCACCATCAGTTGTTTGTTTACCACATATAATTAAATCAAAATTATTAAATTTCTTAATTGCTTGAGATAATGCATAACTTGTTGAAAGAACATCAGAACCAGCAAAAGCTCGATCGCTTAAAACAATTCCATTATCACATCCCATAGCAATAGACTCTTCCACTACAATTTTTGATTGAGGGGGGCCCATTGTTAATGATGTAACACGGCCTCCATAAAGCTCTTTTAATCTTAAAGCTGATTCAATTGCAAATAAATCATAGGGATTAATTTTATTATTATCTTTTGTTCTAATTAAAGTTCCTTTTATTGGATCGATTTGAACATTGTTTGAACCTGGTACTTGTTTTATACATACTAATATATTCAAAAATTACTCCAGTTAATTAAATTTCAAAAAAATTAATTGTTAATATAAGGTTTATTTAATTATACTAGTAATATTTTATTTGTCAATTTTTTTCATTAATTTTAAAAAATTTTTGTAATTATTTTTCTTTTTTATAATATATTATTTATCAACATGAATATATATTTATAAAATTTCAAAAATAAATATTGATGATTCAATTTAATAGATGAAATATATTTTCACTAAATATAAAAATATGATATAATATTTTCATGATTAATAATAAAACTTATTTGTTAGAAAAACTAACACAAAGTAAAACACCTTCAGAAAAAAAAATAGCTACTTACTTGCTTTCAAACACGAAGGAAGTATTAAATATGACTATTTTAGAACTCGCAAAAAATGCTGATACTAGTACTGCTGCAATAATTAGATTTTGTAAAAGACTTGATTTAAAAGGATATCCTGAGTTAAAAATAGCACTAGCTAAAGATTTTTTTTCAATAGACGAGTCAATTAATAATCAAATTCCAAAAACTTTTGATTTTTCAAAAAAAGCTTCTTTAACAGAGATTTCAGATAACATTCTTAATCTAACAAAAAATGCAATTGAGAATTTATCAAAAACAATTAATCCTGAATCTCTAGAAAAAGTAATAAATAAAATTAAATCCTGTAGATCTATCCAAATATTAGGAACAGGAGCTTCAGGTATTGTCGGTAAAGATTTACATCAAAAATTCTGTCGATTAGGATATGTCTCTTTATTTAATGAAGATACTGAGCTTCAAACTATTACAGCATGTTCTGCAACAAAAGAAGATGTTGTTTTTGCTATCTCATACTCTGGAGAACATAAATCTGTAATTAAATCAGCAAATGAGGCTAAAAAAAATGGAGCCTATATCATTGCAATAACACGTTTTAAAAAAACTGAAATTGCAAAAATTGCAGATATTTGTTTATATGTACCTGATGTTGAATCTCTTTATAGAGAAGGTGCTTCCCTATCAAGAATAAGCCAATTACTAATTGTTGATATTTTATATCAAACTCTAATTACAAGCGATTATGATCAGTCTCATAAATTACTACATAGAACATGGGAATCAATAGATCATAAATTTACTCATTGATATATTTTAAAATTGACATTTCACTGAAAGACTTAAATCCTAGTTTTTGATACATTTTAATTGCGATAGAGTTATTTTCTCCCCAAAGAAAATAACTTTTTTTACAACAAAGTTCTTTTTGCTTTTTTAATACACTAATTGTCAAATTATATCCAATTCTTTTTTTTCTATGATTTTGAGAAACATATATTGGTCCAAAACGCTCTTGATCATTTCCAATTATATTAAACCCAGCATAGCCAATAACTGTTTCATTTAGAATAGCTACAATTCCAAGATTTTTTTTATTATTATCATAATATGCATTTCTAAACAAATCTAACCATTCTGGATGATCAGACTTTGATAATAAATCTAATACTCCAATTAAATAATAATCATTAAATGGAACTAAATAATAATTATAGTCATTACTTGAATCTAAAAAATTTTTATTATTAAAATTGGTTAAATCTATTTGCATAGAAATAGCCTTATCAATTTCAATAAATCCTTGTTTTTTAAAAAAATTTAGTCCTTCGGGATATTTTTCTTTATCTAGCCCTGGAACTAGGTACCCATAAGGACAACCCGAAAAATAAATCGAATAAGATTCAAATAAAATTTTATTAAGTAAAGTATATCCAATCTTTTGTCTTCTAAATTCATTAATAACACCGATAAAATGTATATAAATACTTTTAGTAGATTTGACAATAGAGGCAGAAATTATTCCAATAGGGGCATTATATTCATCTAAAGCTAAATATGATATAGTTTCTTCTTTTTTATAATTACAGTAGAAATAATGATTAAATGTTTTTATATCAAGATTGTATTCACCAAATATAGTTGAAAACAATGAAAAAAAAATCCTAAAATCATTTTCACTTTTTACTTGTTTTATTATCATTACTCATTCCTCCTCTTCTAAAAAACATACACCTAAAAGGGCTAATGCATCAAAATTTTTCACAGGAGAGATTTTTTTTATATAAGGGCTTTTAGAAATAACATTCTCAAAAGAAGGTCCAAAAAAACTATATCCTTTTGAAATTTGTCCACAAAAAACTATACATTCAATTTTTAGCATTATAATTAAACTGTATATAGTGTTAGCTAATATTTGCCCTAATTGTTTATAAACATCAATTGCAATTTCATCTCCAATCTTTGCAAATTCTTCTACTTTTTTTGCATCTAATTCTCCAAAATAACCAGATTTCTTTCTATATTCTTCAATTATTCCTCTATTTGAAACATAATCTTCCAAAATACTATCTCCAACTTCTAATTGAAATATGGGATATTTAGGTTGCCCTTGATTTACACTAATAATTTTTCCATCTTTTAAATATCCAGAGCCAAGCCCAGTCCCAAGTCCAATGCAAAAAATATTGGAATAACCTTGAGCTTCATCAAAAAGATAAGCCCCCATTGTACTCGCATGTAAATCGTAATGAAAAGAAATATCATCACAAGCTATAATCTGATTAACTATTGGCTTTAATGATAAATCTTTTATAGCCAAAAATTTATGTTTCATTTTACAACAGCAATTTATATAGTCAAATGGACCTGGAAAATCAATACACACTTTAGATATTTTTAAATTTTGTTCTATTGCTATATTTTTCATCAAACTTAGCAAAAATTTAAATTGAAATACTATTTTACTCTTATCTTCATTAGAATAAGATGGAATTTGATTAAAAGTTTTTTCAATCAAATTACCATCAAAACTAATCAATGCTGTTTTATAAAAAGTACCACCTACATCAATTGACAAAATTACATTATTTTCATTCATATTTATTTTAATTGAGTTTTATGAATTGCAACTGGGCATTCAGTTAAATTAATTATTCGATATTTACCGATAATAGCTGGTAAAACTACAATTTCTCTATAATTTAATTCATAGGAATATCTACTATCTTCTATAGATTCGACTCTTACCTTTTCTCCATCAACTAAAGCTAACACATTAAATTGACCATTTGTGTCTTGCATAATTTCTTTCAAAAATTCAAGTCTCCTAAGAGAAAAATACATTAAATCATGTTCTCCAATAATTACTTCTTTCCAGTCTGTTCCACACTCTACTAGTACTGGTTCTTGAACTAAATTTGATTTTACCCAGTTTGTTTTTCTTTCTAATCTAAGAACATTTTCCCCATAATAAGAGTGTATTGGTCTTGGTTTACCATCTAAATCCTTCCTCAAAAAGTCGTACATTTTGAAAGTATATGACCCTATAGTTAAACTACCAATTTCTAGAACAAGTTGATTTCTACCGGAAGAATGAATTGTTCCAGCAGGGATTAAGAATTGTCTACCTACGATTGAATCAACTGAGTTTATATACTTCTCATAGTCAATTTCTGTATTTAATTTTTCACTTTTCTTAACTTCTTCAATGAACTCTACAGGATTTGATTCTTCGTTAAATCCTAAATAAGTTTTTGCACCCATAGCAGCTTCAACAACATAATAACTTTCATCTTGACGACCAAGTTCATTAAAATTTTCTTTAATATATAATTCATCTGGATGGCATTGAATAGACATACTACCATTACTATGAATTGTATCATCATAATTAAATCTAACAGGGAAATATCTACCAAATTTATCTATGCTTTTCTTGCCTAATAAGGCTTCACTTTCTTGTCTAATAAAGGTATAGAATGGAATATCTAATAGAGAATTGTCAGCCTTTATCACTAAGCTTACTTCAGATGGAATTAAATCAAAGACCCATGCACAATTTTTCATTTCTTTTGGAAGATTTCTTAGTTTAGAAGTGGAAAACCCACCCCAAACACCTTCACAATACACAGGTTTACATCTAAAGGGTTGTTTAACAATTGCCTTACAAAGTGTTTCAAAATGCAATCTAGACACCATTCTTAAATTATTATTATCACTTGAAGCTATATACCAATCCATTTCTTTTTCATCAATCAACTCAGTTCTATGGTGTAGCGCAACTTCAAAATCAACATAATAATTTCTTCTCATAGTTTGTAAATGTGATCTGATTTCTTTATCCCCGATATTTTTTGATTCACCATTTTTTACTCTAAGAACAACCTCTTTTGGAGTTACATCCATATAATAATTTAAATTAGAATATTTTCTAAGTTTTCTTGTTGTAGCAAACGTACCATAAACTAAATATAAAGAATTATTATTCCCCTTTAATTTTTTAACTAAATTATCTATTTTTTTATCATTAAAAAAGACTTTTTCATCACCCTTAAACAGTTTTGCATATAAATTTTTTGGATCTTTAATTGGATTATTTCCTAAAATATCAGAAAATTCAGATTCTAGCTCTTCTGAGGATTTATAATAATCTTCAATATTTATCAGTTCACATTTTACTCCAATTTTTTGAAATAAAGTTCTATTAACTAATGTTACTATTTGATCATATTTTGCTGTAGCATATCCAGATATAAGAATAGTACATTTTTGAAATTTTTCTTTATTTTCAATTATCCTATCAACTATATCATTTGCAACTTGAAAATTGCCTTCAAGTACCTTAACATCCATTCCTTCTTCTAAAATCGGCTCATTAATAGCTGACCAGTCATCGTAAGGGAATGGGTTAAACATAAAACTCATAATTCTTTCCTCCATTAATTAAACTGTATAAAAATTAAAATTACAAAGTTTACTTAATATATCTAATTGCTTTATGTAATCGCCTTCAACGACTACAAAATGTTGAGTAGTTCCTATCTTCAATATTTTCTCAAAAAAGAAATTAATATCTTCATCAACTTGAAATTCACTATGGCTATAACCTTGAATTCTATGAGGACCATTTATAGACTTAACTTTTGTAGCAACAACTTTTATTTCATCTTTGATTTGTGATATATGTAGCATAGTCATTTCTCCTGGAGGTATTCTTAACCAAGCGAAAGGAGCCCCAGCATATTTAAAATTTGTCTTTGCAAACCTTTTATCTATAGAGATTTTCACATTATTTATACTCTTCTCATCATTATAATCATTTGGACCTGCATGTCCTGCACAAAATATATTCCTAGATTTATCAATATAAAAAGGTTCTATAACATTTACTTGTTTTTTTGTTAAAAGTTTTAATATATAAATTCCTAAAGCTATTCCAAGATCTCCTTCGGGACAAACAAATCTTAACTTTTCATTTATAGCATTTGGATAAAACCCAGGTCTCAACCCTATTGATTCAAACAATTCAGTACTTACATCATTAAAAGTCATTCCATCTAAATCATATCTATCCATTAATTTATCTAAACCTAAAGAATATCTAACAGAAGCTTTAAATTTTTCATCTTCAACTGTTTCAATCATCTCATATTTTTGTTTAAGTTCATTTTGGTATATTAAGATTTCTTTTTCATCTATAGCTTCAGAAATATCTTTTAATTCTTGATATGAATAGAAACTAATTTCGGGACCACTTTGAAAAATCCTATAAGGATTAAAATAAGTATTCCACATTATTTCATTAAATGTGGGAACAACACACAAATGAGAATCCTTTAATATATTTTTTATTTTGCAAAGATTAGCGTATTCCACAATTTCTTCAAAAACATCATCAATAGTTCCAACAATAATCTTTGCATCTCTATTAAATTTTCTTATCGACCCAGACCCAACCAAAGATCCAACTAAACCTCCATCAGTTAAAAATTGCATAAAATCATTATCATCACTACAATCAGCATAACTAATACTGTCTTTAGCAGGATAAAAATAAATTAACTCAATATTTGGATCGGAATCACGCAAAAATTTTATCCAGACATTATCTTCAGACCAAGAATGAAACAAACATAAAATACAATCTACAGATTCTGTTTTAAACAGATTTAAAGCTCGTTTCATATCACTGTCATTAAAAATTTCACCAGGATCAATAATATTAACTTGCTCGCACATAGTATTTTTTATGTACGCAGTTTCCTTTTTTATTCTTTGTAGATAACTCCCATCAATAGTATCCTTTCCTAACTCTATAAATCTTCTACAACTGATAAAAAATAATCCAATTTTACTTTTTCTATTTTTTAATGCAACATCCATCAGAACTCCTTTGATAAGATCTCTTCAATTGTTGAGATGCTTTCCATCAATACTCTTGGAAGATGAAACATCCCCTTCCATTTTCCACCTTTAAGTGTCTTTGCTAAAGAACCATCTCTCTCAAGATAGCCATACCATTCACCATATTCTTCATCATTGAAATGAGCAAAAGACCAATTATGGATTTTTTCGTACCAACAAAATAATTCTTTATCGTTTGTTAATGAATATAGATATAAAGTTGCATACAAGGCTTCTGCATGAACCCACCATAATTTCATATTGGATTCAACTTTTTCTGTTGGATATCCCATAGAATCTTGATAATAATATAAGCCACCATATTTATTATCCCAACCTCTTTTCAACGTCCATAACAAACCTTTTGCTAAAAGATTAATCAAATTATCATCATTATTAGCTTCAGCTGATTTAGCTAAAAACCAAATTAATTCACAAGTATGACCAGGACAAAGAAGTCTATTCTCCATGCAAAAAAAGGTTCTTTTATCTAAGGATACTCTTTCATATATTATTTCATTTTCAATATCAAAATGATTATCAACAATAAGTTTTGTTTCATTTTTAATCATTTCATCATACATTGGATTATCATCAAAACGTTTTAAAATTTGAGCTAAATTAATTTGTATCATAGAAAATCCAAAGGCATGAAATTTTCTTTCATGTGGTTCTTGTTTACTATATTTACCTTTAGGATTATCTTTCCTTTTTTGAATATTCTGATATATTTCTTTTGCTAAGTCTAAATACTTTTTATCTTTGATTGCATAAGAATATTCTGCAAATGCAATACAAGCAAAACAATCAGAATAAATATTATATGGAGCTATTAAAGGTTTTCCTGTATTATCAACGGCAAAATAAAAATCACCATTTTCATTACGTGAATACTTTAAAAGGAACTCAACCCCTAATTTTGCTGCATCTAATAAATATTCATACTCTTTACCATATCGATTATATATGTGAGAGAAACACCAAACTTCCCGGGCTTGCATCCAAGTAAATTTATCCGTGTCGTATACTTCCCCCTTCGAATCTAAGCAGGTATAATAACCTCCATTTTCTTTATCTAAAGAGTAAGTACTCCAAAATGGAATCACACTATTAAATAAGCACTCTTTATATTGAATTAAATTCTCATTAAGTACTTTGATTTCATAATTCATTTCTAACACTATCCTTTCACAGCCCCAGCAGTCATACCTTTAATAAAATATTTTGACATAAATAGATAAACAATAATCATTGGAATAATAGCAATTGTTAATGCAGTAAAAACCAAATCCCAGGATATCTGATATTGTCCAAAAAAGCTTGAAACACCTAATGGCACTGTTCTTTTTGAATCACTAGATATAATTACCATTGGAAAGAAGAAATCATTCCATATTGGAACTATATTATAAATTGTAACTAAAGCTATTGATGGAGCTGATAATGGCATAATTACATTCCTATAAATTGATAAATCATTACATCCGTCAATCCTTGCTGCATATTCTAAATCTTTAGGGATACTCCTCATTGTTCCACCTAAAATAAATACTGTTGAAGGAAGACTCATTGCAGTGAAAATCAATATTAACCCCCAACGATTATCTATTAATGAAATACTTTTTAATAATAAAAATAATGGAATAATTGCAGCTTTTAAGGGCAAAACTAAACCAGATAAAAATAATAAATATACAGGCATTCGCATCTTATATTTATATCTAGCTATACCATTTGCTGCCATTGATCCAAAAAGAATTACAAAAACTATAGAAGATACAGTGGTAAAAATACTGTTCACAAAATACATAGCAAAGCCACCTTTTTTCCAAACTATTTCATAGTTTTTAAAGGAAAAAACTTCTGGTAAAGAAAATGGTTTTTTAAAAATTTGTGAAGTAGTCTTAAAAGATGATATTACCATATTAAAAATTGGGAAAATAATAGCAATAGCATAAAAAATTAGCATAACTTCAAAAATAATATATAATACTTTTTTTAAAACTGAAGATTTTCTAAATTTTAAATCAGTAATCATAAATCAACCTCCTTACTTTGGAAAAATAAAATATTTCCCACAGAAAAAGAGAGACAAAGGAGATAAATTATTACAGATAATGCAGAGCCTATTCCAACGACGGGAACTGTTGAAGCTTGACTACCAAATGCTGTTCTATAGAATAATGTACTAATAGTATCTGTAGCATAATTGGGTGCACCATCAAGTCCAGCAATTGCATATACTTGCTCAAATACGTTAATACTACCAACAAGAGTTAAAACTGTAATAACCATTATAGAAGGTACAATTAAAGGTAGAATTATTTTCCAAAAAATTTTCCATTCACTAGCCCCTTCTAAATATGCTTGTTCAAGACAATCAACAGGAACATTATCAATTGCTGCTAAAAATACTAATGTCGGGAATCCAATCCAACGCCAAATATTCATAACAATCAAAGCTCCAGTTGCAGTGCTTGGATTTCCTAACCAAGAATAATAAAAACGTTCTATATGTAAAGTTTTAAACAATTGAAAAAATAAACCAAATTGAGGATTATAATAAAGTTTCCATAAAAAACCCACAGCTACAATTGAAAGTAAAACTGGCATAAAAAATAATCTTTTATAAAATTCACTACCACTAATTCTTCTACTTAATAAATAACCAAAAAGTAAACCTAGTGTATTTTGAATTAGCATTGATGAAATAAACCATTGTAAATTGTTTTTCAATGCATTAGGTAATCTTTCATTATAGGGAAATTTTGTAAAAACATTCTTAAAATTCTCTAAGCCAACAAAAGCTTGCCTTTGAAATCCATCCCATGAATATAAGCTATTAATCATTGATGAAAATAATGGATATATTATTACTGTAGATACAATGATTAATCCTGGAAGAATAAAAAAAATAATCCAAGGGATTTGTGTTTTTTTGTTCATGAATCACTCCCAAAATACTGCTTTTACTTAAAAAGTAAAAGCAGTTTATTTTTATATAAATCTATTTTTGGAAAGGTTTATAATAAGTTGCTACACCTTTTTGAATATCGGCACAAACTTCTTCACTAGTTAAATCACCGGAAAATAATCCTTGAATACCAGTTTGTAATAAAGAAGATCCGGTAGGTTGTTCATATCTGAATCCAACTAGCATAACATAAGGTACTTTTACTAATTTAGGATCACTAACAATCTTCAAATATGAATTTTGAGGTATTACATCTTTATGCTCAGTTTTAACCCCTAATTTATCACTTAAGAATTGTTGAATCTCTTTAGTAGCTAAGAAATTAACGAATTTAAGTGCTTCAGCTTGATGTTTTGAAGATTTATTAACACCATAGGAACCATCCATATAGAAAGCAATATATCTTGCACCACCTCTTTCATCAGGAGGACAGACAAACATTCCAAGATTTAAATCTTTATTTTGATTTAAGAAATAGGATGCTTCCCATATACCACCCATAAAATGACCTGCCATTCCATTAATAAATAGCATTTGTTGAGCAACATAATCGATGCTTTCAAATCCATCAGGGAAATATGGAGTTAAAGAATTAACTCTATCTAATGCAGCAACGTATCTAGGATCAGTAAAAGTAGTTTTACCTGAAGTTACATCATCAAAAAATGCTTTTTTGTAAACACCTGAACCAACTAATCCGACAAGAACTTCATCCATCCAACCTGTGTAAGTACCATTTGAAATAGGTGTAATTCCTGCATCTTTTAAAGCTTTTAAATTGTCAATGTACTCAGCCCATGTTTCAGGTTCAGAAAGACCCAATTCTTTGTATATATCTTTATTATAATAAATTACTAAAGATTGACTTGCATAAGGAACTCCATAAACCTTGTTATCATAAATACTTGTACCGCCAGCTAAGGAAGTAGCATCAAAATTGACTAACCCAGGAACATTATCTTTAGTCAAAGGAAGTAAATACCCAGGTTTTGCAAATTGTTCAAAATTACCATAAGCTCTTAAATGAATAACATCAGCTGCAGTTCCACCTTTAAAATTAGCTGCTAAAACAGTTTGATATTCTTCTGTTTTATAAGGGCGATATGTTACTTTTATATTTGGATTTTTTGCTTCAAACATTGATATAACTTCTTCATAAATAGGAACATCTTCAGTTCGCCAAGAACTAAATGTCAATTGAACTTGATCAGAATTCGATTTTGATTCCTCTGCTCCACTAGCAAACAGGATTCCTGAAAAACTGAATACTAAAATAAGTAAAATCATTATACTACTTTTTTTCATTAAGACACCTCCAAGTGTTTTTTTTTAAGTTTATCACAAAATTAAAAGCTGTCAAGAAATTTCATTATTTTTTTATTATTATCGAAATATTTTTTCATTATTAATATATTTAAAGAAATGATATGTTTTTTTGAGATTACAATATCTAAATTCATAAGAAAAAAATTAATTTGAAACCGCCATTATAAGATATTTTAATTTTGACAAAATATTCTAATTTAATTATTTCTAAAACAAATAAAAATATGTAATTTTTTTTCATAATATTATTGAATTCAATATATAATAATTTTGTTCTCTCAAAGTAAAAACAGTAATTAATAAAAATTATTTTCATAAATTTTTAAAAATTTTTAAAAATAATTGTTGCATTATCAGTATTTTAAGGCTACTATATTTTTATGAAAACACAAACTTTAACTACTGAACAAAGAAATCCTCTTTCTTATAGAATTGACACAAAGAGTGTTAATGATATTTTAACTATTATCAACTCAGAAGATTATAAAATTGCTGATGTTGTTAAAGAAGCAATACCTCAAATTTGCAACGTCATAGAAAAAGTAATTACTGCATTTAAAAATAATGGAAGGTTGTTTTATATTGGAGCAGGCACTTCTGGTAGATTAGGTGTTTTAGATGCATCTGAATGTCCTCCAACATTTGGGGTTCCAATTGATTTGGTAACAGGAATTATTGCTGGTGGGAATCTAGCTTTAACAAGGTCTATTGAAAATGCAGAAGACAATGGTGAAGAAGGAATTAAAGCAATAAAAGACAACAACCTAAATAATAAGGATGTGTTAATTGGAATTTCGGCTTCAGGTGGCCCTAATTATGTAGTTGAAGCTCTGAAATATGCAAAAACATTAGGGGTTTCGGTAGCTGCTATTAGTTGCAACAAAGATATTAAATCATTTGAAGTATGTGGCGAAGACAATTCAATTTATTTACCAGTTGGACCAGAAATTATTACAGGATCAACAAGAATGAAAGCTGGTACTGCTCAAAAAATGGTTTTAAATATGATAACAACAACGGCTATGATAAAAACAGGTAAAGTCTATAATAATTTAATGGTTAATCTTCAACCTGTTAATAAAAAACTTATTGATAGAGCTATTAACCTTATTATTGAAGTTACAGGTTGTGATTATATAACATCAGAAAAAGCTTTTTATGATGCAAATAAAGAAACTAAAACGGCAATGATAATGTTAATGTTAAATATTGACGCTAATGAAGCAAGAAATTTACTTTCCAAACATAATGGCTCAATTAATGAAGTATTAGATATTCGAGGTATTCAATGCAATATTTCTTAGGTGTAGATGGAGGTGGGACAAAGAGTCGTTTAATAATCTCTGATGAAAATTTAAATAAGATTTCTATCACCCTTGGGGATAGCATTAACATTTTTTCTGTCGGAGAACAAAAAGCTTTTAAATCTTTAAAAACTCTAATTGAAACAGCCCTTATTGAACAACATATAAGCATAAAAGATGTTAAAAGAATATGTGTTGCATCTGCTGGACTAGCAAGAAAATATGACACAAAAGTTTTTGGAAATTTTTTCAAAAAAAATTACCCAACCTTAAATACAATTTTTACAACTGATATTAGAGCTTTACTAGTTGGAGCGTTTAAAAACAATGATGGAATTTGTTTAATAGCTGGAACAGGATCTATAGCTATGGGGCAAGATTTAAATAATAACGTAATTCGCTCAGGAGGATTTGGTTGGAGATTAGGTGATGAAGGTTCCGCATCTTTTATTGTCCAAGAAGCAATAAAAAGATCATTGAAAAGTTTAGAAAAAAGAGATTTAGAAACCAATATGCTCCCAGATTTACTAAATTTTTTTAATATAAATGAAATAGATAATGCAATTCAATATTTTCACAATCCGTCTTTAGATAAAGCTACAGTAGCATCAGCTGCATTCATTGTGACAGAATATGCTAAAAAAAATGATTTATTAGCTTTAGATATACTAAAACAATCTGCTAAAGAATTATTTAAATTAGTTCTTTCAGTAAATAATAGACTAACTATTATTCCAAAAAGAAAAATAATTACTGCAGGTGGTGTTTTTGAGCATGATGAAATAGTAAATACATTTTTCAATGATGAAATAAATAATTACAATTTAGATATTAACAAAACAAACATAGTAGAGAGAATCCATTTAAAAACTAATGCTTTAGAAGGCGCATTATATATAGCAAAAAACACCTAATAAAAAGCTAGAAAAACGATAAATATCTCTTTCTAACTTTACTTATAATATTAATAATATTTTATTAGAATCTACTTCTCACTTTGCAGTGCAAAACCCCTCAAAAAGCTTTCTTGAAGAATGAAGAATACCAATAATGGAGAAATAATTGTAATAATAACACCAGCCATTATTACTCCCCAGTTATTAGAAGCTTCACCATTCATTAACATTTATATACCTATTTAAACTACTCTCATATTATCAGTATTAGTTGCCATCAATGGCCATAAATATCGATTCCAAATATAAATAAATTCAATTACAACAAGAGCTCCAATAGCATTCTTTGTTAAAGGAAGTAATACTCTAAAGAAATCTTGCATTGGTCTACAACCATCGATCTTTGACGCATCTACTAACTCAGAGGGAATAGTTTTGAATCTTTGAATAAATAGAAAAGTACCTGTTGCACTTGCCCAGAAAGGAACTATCAACCCCGCATAGGTATTAATCCAATCAAAACCTCTAACTACATCAAATAATGCAACAATTCTAACAGGTACTGGTAGTAATAAAGTAATAATAATTACAAAGAATAAAATACCCTTCCCTTTAAACTCAAAATGAGTAAAAGCAAAAGCTGCTAATAAACTCATTACTATTTTTCCAACAGTAACCATTATTGCTATAAAGGCAGAGTTGAACATCATTCTACCTAGAGAAACTCTATTCCATGCAGTTGTATAATTTGATACCCAGTTATTAGAAAAAGTTAATTTAGGAGGATTAGAAAATACTTGAATTTCTGTTTGAGAACTTATAATTAAAGCCAATAGAACAGGAAGACAAATAATTAATACAGAAAGTATGGCTAAAACATGAAAAGTGACTATTGTTCTTTTTTTAACAATCATTTAATTCCCCCTATTGATAATGGACTTTCTTACCAGTAGTCTTAAATTGAACTACAGTAATTAGAACTACGATACAGAATAATACCAAGCTTTCAGCAGCGGCATATCCAATTCTTGAATTTACAAAGAAGTCTTTGTAAAGCTGGTAAATAAGTATATTTGTAGAATCTACTGGTCCACCTTCTGTTAATACATCTATTAATCCAAAAGAAGCGAAATATGCATAAGTAGTATTCATGACAAATAAGAAAAATGTTGTAGGAGAAATATAGGCTAAAGTTATTTTAAAAAACCTTTTAAAAGGCCCTGCTCCATCTATTGCAGCGGCTTCTAAAGAATCAGAAGGAACATTACGAAGAGCGGTTAGATAAAAAACAATATTATAACCTAAATTTTTCCATGTTGCTGCAATAGCTACAACGACAAAAGCCGTACTACCTGTAGTTAACCAAGAATAATTCTTTGTAAAGAAACAGACAATCCCATTTGCAGGATTAAAAAGGAAATTAAATAAAGCTCCAGCAATTGCAGGAGATAATGCATAAGGCCAAATCATTAAAGTTCGATAAATTTTAGCTCCTTTAAAATTTTGATTTAATAAAACAGCTAAAGCTAAAGATATAACAATACCTTGAAAAACAACAAAAAGACTAAATATAATCGAAATGTAAACACTATGACCATAATCAGGGTTAAATAAAACTTTCTAAAAATTATATAGAGAAAAACAACTTAAATCATGCTTCAAGTAACAATATTTCCGGAATTATTTTCACTATGATTCTTCAACTAACAAATTAAGTTTTAAAGTATTGTAATGTAATTCCAATAGTTGCAATTGGAGATTTTAATAACAATTATGATTTTGACACAATAGATATAAATAATTTTGAAGCTGGAAGAAAAGTAGCTAACCATTTAATCAATCTAGGTCATAAGAAAATAGCGTATGTTACAACAACTTTAGATGAATATCATAGTGCCAGAATTAGAAGAAAAGATGGCTTAATCATAACCACCCTTCAAAAGGGTGGTTTGCTCTGAGGCTATAAGCCTCGGATATACCGACAACGTCTCAAGACGCTTTTCGTGTACTTCCGTCCACT
>RZYO01000332.1 GCA_009930325.1 Spirochaetia bacterium
AATAAAAAAAAGTGGTACACTTTTGGTACACTCGATAGTTTTACTAACAAATAACACCCTACTATGTAAGAAGCTATTCTATTTATATTTTATTCCCACTCAATTGTTCCAGGTGTTTTAATTGTAATATCATAGAAGACTCTATTAACTCCTACTACTTCATTACACATTCTTGATGCAGCATTTTGTAATACTTCTAGTGGCATCCTATACCAATCAACAGTCATAGCATCTTCACTTGTTACAACTTTTAATGAACAAACTTTTCTATAAGTTATTTCATCACCTTGTACACCTAAACTTTTTACAGGGAGTTAATCAACAAGAGCTTGCTAAAATATTTCTATCAAGCTTCTTTTTTTCTAAAGGAAATTTTAATTTAATATAGTTTTTTTTGGCCATTCGTCATTTAGTGTGGGTCCTCAATTATCCAAGTTTTATGTAGGGTAGATTAAGCCCTGCACTTTGAAGGTAAATCATATCTCTAAAATGGTTCATATTTCGAAATATTCGTGCTCTTCTTTTTACTAATGAAATTACAGAATTTGTTCCTTCAAGCATTGCATTAGTAGTATTATGCCTAGAATTTCACACATTAATACAACAATACGATTATATAAAAAGTGGGTGTAATTTTTCTTAATAGGGTGTAAAAATATTTAATAAATCCGTTAACTTATTTTATAACGTGCCAAAATCCATCACGTTTCGAACCTATGCTTTCAATTATTCCTTTATTTTGTAAAGAACTGAAAGCTCTTTCAATAGTTCTCTTTGTAACATCTACCTTTTTAGGTATATCTTCTGCAGAATAGCTCTCATCATCTAATAAATAACTTATCACTTTCTTTTCTGTTTTATTCAAACCGACATTTAAACCGACATTTTTCTTCTTAGTTTTTAATATAACTTCAACATCAAAAGGAATAGTACATCGTATATAATTACTTTCTATATCAAAAGCATCATGACCATATTTAATAAAAATAGAGAACTCCATAACCACTATATTCTGTAATTCCAAATATTATCGAAAGTAATGTTAATTTCAAAAATAACCTAAAGTAATTTAGTTATTATCAATTAAAATCCATTGTCCTGATTTTGATGAGCCTTTATATTCTATCAATCCTAATTTTTTCATTTTTTTTATATGGTAGCGAACACCATCTACTGAAAGGTCTAATGTTGAAGCTATATCTTTAACACTTAAATTTGGATTTTCACTTATTATCTCTAAAATTTTCTGTTGCATGGTGGTAGTTTTGGTGGTAGTTTCACTATCTGTATTACTCAAAAATTCACTAGAAATACCCATTACTGCATTAGTATAATCATCTATGTCATTAACAGGGTAAAATTTAAGCTCTGGGGATCTATTAAGTTTTAAAGATTCTTTTGCCCTTCTTATTCCAGAGCCATATGATTCAATTAAACCAAGTGCAAAAAACATATCTTTAAGCTCTTTATTTAAATATTTTCTTTTATCAAACCGTTTCTCAGTATTTAAAGATTCTATTGTTACTGGAGGAAGTGGCCTATTATGGTTTAAA
>RZYO01000333.1 GCA_009930325.1 Spirochaetia bacterium
GTTAAATATTCTTATAGTACAAATTCTTATTATAATAATTTATATTCTTTATTTTTTAGAGATAAAGGAACAGATTCAATTGATCCTACAGTTGTTGGATATGTTGATTATGATTATTATTTAAATGAAGTATATACTATAGGTATTACTCCTGATAATACATTTAAATTATATGCTGGTATTCCTGGTTCTCAATTAACAATGACAAAAGCACCTTTAAGTGCAGATGTTTTACCTATTGCTGATATTGAAATAAATCCTACAGGTGATATTGTTAATGTTAAAAAATATAATTGGGCTAGAAATCCTATTTCTAATATAGTTTCAACAAATAGTAGATTAGATAGAGTAGAAAACACACTATTATATAGTGAATTAGAAAATAAAGCAACTAGTTATGCTGATGCAAATTCATTAAAAGGTACGTTTGTTGATCCTTTAACAAATTATTCTAAATCAGATGTTTATCATTCTAATTATTCAAGTTTTATTAATTTAATAAATACCGATAATGCTTGTACTTCTGGATTAACTAAAAATATTTATAAATTACAACCAATTTCTTTAAATGGATTTAAAAAATATAAAGAAATTGCTAGTATTAATAATAACAATACAGAAGTAGTAATGAATAGAGAACAGTGTACACGTTGGATTGATGTAAATACTAATAATAGTACAAAAATTATTCCAGAAGTAACTATTTATAATGCTTTTGATTATATCTCTGAAAGATTAACTAATACTTGGTTAACTAAAATGATTGATAATGTTTTATTTAATTATCAAGCGATTATTCCTAGTAATATAAACTCTACTTATTTTAGTTCTTTAAAAATTTCAAGTGATTATACTGGTAGTAATCAAATAGATGATAGAAATCATTCTTCTGTTATTCAAAAAATAGTTAACAATATGGAAAGTTTATTAAATATTACTACAGAATATCAATTAAATAAAAAACATCTTATTTTTGTTGGTAGAGGTTTTAATCCTTTAGAAGATAATATTCAAATAAAAATAAATAATGAAATGATTGGTAGTATTATTGATGTTAAACCAACATATATTTCAAATATTCAAAAATTTAAAATAGAAAATGTATATACTGCTGGTGGAAATATAGATTATTATTTAAATCCTTCTGAAATGAATTCTTTTGATGGATGGGTAGTAAGTAATACACGTATTAAAGCTAATCAATTTGGAGAATTTATAGTTAAAGTAGCTTTAAATGATTCTGATTATACATTGTATAATACATTTTATTCTAAAATAAAATATACTGGTTTATATGAAACAGAATTTGTTAGAAGTAATAATGAAAATATTAAAATAAAAACAAATTTATTTGGTCTAAATAATAGATTAAACAATGTTGTAAAACATTCAAAAAGAGTTAACGATAGTATTTTAAGTGTTGGAGAGTATTCTAATTCTACTACACCTTCTATTGCTCAAATTTTTAAAGTTCAAAATACTATTACTTTAGATAAGATATCATTATTTTATGATGGTGATATTGCATCTTCTTTATGTATTGAAATTAGAG
>RZYO01000137.1 GCA_009930325.1 Spirochaetia bacterium
AGCAATCTTTGCACCTTGATTTGCATATGCACTTGCTATTGCAAATCCAATTCCATAAGAAGCTCCTGTTACCCAAGCTACCTTATTTTCTAAACTAAACATACTTTTCATAGCTTTTCCTAAAACATGTTAAATTCTTTGATTTTGATTTCAAAAATATATATTTAATATCAAAACTTAAAAGTGATATCACATTTTTAATTTATAACATGTTTTAGTAGTTGTCAATTATTTTTTTTGTTTTTATTTTCAAATATGTCGATTATGAGAAAAAAAACTTATAAAATAATTTATAAGTTTTATCAATTTTGAAATATTTATAATTTTGAAAAGTATTTTTAATTTAAATTTTGATTAAAGGAAATTGCTATTTGTTCTACTAATTTATCTTGATTGAAATTTATTTGGCTAATAAATAATCCTAAACCAACTAAATCAGCAGAAAGACCAACTAGACCTGTTATATTAGCCCACGATGGAATAGTAACTGGATCAGTTGATTCATCCATAACAAAATATGGAACAAATAGGAGAGACATTCCAACAAGTTGTGAAATTGCACCTGCACTAATAATGTTATTATTTTTCTTTAATTTTGATTCAAGTTCATTAATTAAAAGTTTAGTTTCATTATTTAGTTGATTTTGATCAAGCATATCAAAAAATTCTAAGATTTGAGTTACACGTCCCCATTTGCTCTCCATTGTGAAGGTTTGCCCTTTATAGGTATAACGTGGAGAAATTTCATAAGCACCATCGCTTTTTCTTGGATAGTACTTAATCATATTGTAAGTTGGAGAAAGAGATTGCGAAATTAAATTATCAACATCTATATTTGTTCTACTAGTCAATATAGTTGAATAATCATATAGGACTTGAGTCCCATCATTTTTTTCAAATTTAATTAATTTATCTTTTTCGTAAGTTATAATTTTGCCAAGTGAAACAGAACCATCTTTTAAAACAATAAGGTCTGTTGAAAATATATTATTTGTAAATAGTGTTATTAAAGAAACAAGTATAATAATTATCTTTTTGTTCATAAATTCCTCATTAATAAAAATTATAATTGAGTTTATGACTAAATACAACTAATTTTAAATAAATTATTTTCTCTTATTAATATTTTTATTTTACAAAAGATTGTCCAAAATGTTTTAATAATTGAATATCTTGATCAGATATAGAAGATCCTTTTCCAATACTTAAAACAGCACCTGCTTTAACAATAGGTCCTTCCATTATTTTCTTACAACCTTTTTTAGCAATTACATTAACCAATGTTTTATTTGTTTTTTCCCCACCTTTTATAGCATATATTGTATATACTCCTGCAATTTTATCTTTAAGGCTGTTTTTTTCTAGTTTATTTAAAGCTTTTGTTATTGGTGTAGCTACACCATTATTAGTAATGCAACCTCCCCAGCAAGGGCTGCCAAAAATAATACCATCATATATTTTTAATATAGCTATTTCTAAAGTGTTAGCATTTATAATATCTACTTGAGATCCTTCTTGTTTTATTCCTTCTGCAATTGCTTTAGCTGCTGCTAAGGTGTGTCCTGTTTTAGAATAATATAAGATTCCTACTTTCATTTGTTTTCTACCTTTGTAAAAAATATTGATTTTATGTTTTTAAATTTGATTTTAAAATAGTAGTAGCTTTAATCTTAAAAAATTCATTTTTGAACTAAATCAATATATAGTGTAGTGTTATAACAATATATAAGCAAGATAATTTCTTGCTATAAAAAGAATAAATCATTTAATTAAAATTTTTATTTTATTTGAAGAAAATTGATTTCTGTATGGTAAGAAAAAATTAAAACGAACCTATAACAAATATAAATGGTTTTTGTGCTTATGTTAGTTACGTTTATTCCTCAGATTTAAATGGCATTACCAAGTTTATTATTTAAATAGATTTTATTATTGCTTTGAATGAAGTTTATTAATTTTGTATATAAGAAGAATTATTTTTGTAGAAATTATGGTTCAATCACTTTTCTTGTGTGATTTGGAATTAGTATCTTAAATAATAAAATTAGATTTTCTATTATTAGACTTAATCTTTCTCCAGAAAATTAATTCTGGAGTTTTTTGTTTTTATTTAAAATGTTTATTCATTAAGTTTTTTGTGACAAGTATTAAGTGTTTCATCAATTGTATCAAAAATAGAAGTTTCTTTAATTATATTTTGTTTTATGAATTTTGTTTTTAAAGAATCATTTAATCCTGTAAAATAAACTTGAATATTTTTCTTTTTCATATCATTTAATAAAATCTTTAGTTTAGCTAAAGCGTCAGAGTCTACTATTGGAACATATCTAAATCTTAAAATTAAAAATTTATAATCATTATCTAATTTTTCTTCTATGTTTTGTAAATGGAATACAGATCCAAAAAACATTGGTCCATTTATTTCAACAATTCTAATTCTTTTATCATATTCTCCAAGTTCTTGAGAGAAAATAAGTTGATCATTTACTTTAGAATACATTAAAGGGTTTAATTCAACACTATCAGCCATTCTTTTCATAAATAAAATTACTGAAAGCATAAAACCTACTGGGATTGCAATTGTTAAATCAGTTAATAGAGTTAACCCAAATGTGGTAATTAGTACAGTTGATTCATATCGATTTATTTTTAAGCTATTAATAATTACATGTGGTTCACTCATTCTATAAGCTACAATTATAAGTATACCTGCCAATGCAGACATAGGAATGAATTTTACTATAGGCATTGCAATTAAATAAATTAAGAAGAGTGTTAAGGCATGTACTATTCCAGCTATTGGAGTTCTTCCCCCATTGTTAATGTTTGCTGCAGTTCTAGCAATTGCTCCAGTTACAGGAATTCCTCCAAAAAGAGATACGGTAGTATTTGCAATTCCCATTGCAATTAATTCTACATTAGAGCGATGATGACCCCCAATCATACTATCTGCGACAACAGCAGAAAGAAGTGATTCAAGTGCGCCTAAAAGTGCAATGGAGAAAGCTGAAGGAAGTAACTTTATTATAATATCAAGATTAATATTTAATAATTTAAATTGGGGAATTTGAAATGAAATATCTGAAAATCTATCACCAATTGTTTCAACAGGGATTTTGAATACTGTTGTAATTATTGTTATAAAAACAAGAGCAATAAATACTGAAGGAACTTTTTTTGTAAAACGGGGTATTAAAGTAATAATGAATATTGTGCTTAGTCCAACTAAAAGTGATGTGAAATTAGTTTGAGATATATTTTGTCCGTAATATATTAATTTTTCAATAAAATCACTTGGTATTGTTTTATTTGGAAGTCCTAAAAAATCATTTATCTGAGTTACAAAAATAATAATTGCTATTGCACCAGTAAATCCTGTAATTAAAGTTTGAGGGATATATTTTAGAAATGATCCCATTTTAAATAATCCCATTAGAATAAGTATTATACCAGCGAGGAATGTTGAAATTAATAATCCTTCAATCCCGTACCTACTTATAATTGAAACAATTATTACAATAAAGGCCCCCGTTGGACCTCCAATTTGTACTCTGCTTCCACCTAAAAGGGAGACTATAAGACCACCAATTATGGCAGTTATAAGCCCTGTTTCTGGCGATACTCCACTAGCTATTGCAAAAGCAATTGCTAAAGGGAGAGCTATAATACCTACGATGATACCACTAATGATATCTTTCTTTATTTGCTCTTTATCAAAGCCTTCTTTTATTAGGGTTAGAAGTTTAGGTTCCCATTCATTTTTATTCAATTAATCTCTCCCGAATTTTGTATATATTAGTTTTAGGACTAAGTCAATTATTTAGCTATTTCTTTTTGGAAACATTTTTGAAAATATTTTTATTCGTCAATATAATTTTAATTTGCCAAATATTTAATATTTGTTTGATTTCTTTGTTTTTAGTATATTTTTGTGACCTTTTTTAGACGTTTAAGACTGTAATGATATTTATATAGTCTCATAAATAAGAAAAACTCCTTAAATTTAAGGAGTTTTAAAATTGGGCCCACCAGGACTTGAACCTGGGACCCACGGATTATGAGTCCGTTGCTCTAACCAACTGAGCTATAGGCCCTAGGTGAATAAGCTATTCACAAAGGTGAAATTAGCATATTTCAAAATAAGTGTCAATAAGAAAATTATACCTTTTTGTTTATCATTAATTCAACAAAAAATGAATGAAGATATAATAAATTATTTTTAATTATATAATAGTATCACTATTTAAAGAAAACCTAATTTATTATAAATTCATAATATGGAAAATATTATTTTTGATTTATGGTTTACAGAAGATAGTTTTATAGTTTCAGGTAATTCACCATGGGTTAAAGCTCTTGAAGAAAAACCTATAGCTAATTTATTTGAGTACTTAAAAAATCCTAATAAAATTGATAATTTAGGATTAGATTTTTTATCCTATTTTTGTACAGAATTTTTAAAAGAAGTAGAATTAATAGATTCTGTATTATTAGAATCTAATATAAAAATTGAGTTGAGTGATTTAAAACTTAATAGAATTTTTTCTGCAGTTCCCATGAGTGCGGGTTCTGAATATGTGAATAAAGAATGGATAGAATATCATTGGCAACAAATGGAAGATTGGTTGTATGAGACTATAAGGGATTTTGAAGGCTCAATTGAATCTTGTTTATCTTCTTATTTCCCTTCATTTAATGTTGCTGATAGGACTTATTTCCATTTAGTTGAAACAAAAAATGATGTCTATCCTTTTGGCTTTTTAACTAGTTATACAACAAAAATAGATAATCAAGTAAAACATATGCCACTGTCTTATGCTTTAAAAGAATTTAAGGGCAATGAGAAAGAATTATTACATTTACTTACAACTATTTTTAAAGCGAGTAATAAATGTGAAATCTTGTCTTCAATTATAGAAAAAGGACAACTTTTTGATCCAATATATTTAACAGTGGATGAAGCTTTTCAACTACTTAAAGCTGCTGATTTTTTTAAGCAATATGGTATTGGATTTAGATTCCCCTCTTGGTGGAAAAAGAAAAACAAAATGCATACCCAAGTTACAATTGGGGAAAGAATAGATAATAAATTATCGTTAAAATCATTGTTATCTGTTGATTTAAGTTTTGTAATTGAAGGACAAACTATAAGTAAAGAAGAACTTTTAAAATTATTGGAACTTAAAGAAGGTTTAATTCAGTTTAACGGACAATGGATAGAAATTAATCATTCAAAGATAATGAAATTAATTAATCAATATGATTCTTATAAAGAACAATATGAAGATGGAATAACTTTCTCAGATTTTTTACAACTAAATCAAGAAATTAATTCAAAAGTAATTGATGAAAATGAAGTACTTTATGAAAGTGGAACTTGGTTGAATTCTTTTAAAGTACATAATCCAAGTGAAGACTCTAAATTTGTTTTAAGCAATAAATTTAAAGGAACTTTAAGGAAATATCAGCAATATGGAGTTAGTTGGTTAAATCAAATGCTCAATTATGGATTTGGAGCTTGTTTAGCAGATGATATGGGGTTGGGGAAAACAATTCAAGTTTTAGCAATTATATCAACAGCTATAGAAAATAATTATTTTAAAAAAGTGTTATTAATTGTTCCTTCAACTTTGGTTGAAAACTGGATTTCTGAAAAAAATAAATTTACTCCTTTTATTGATATTTTTGTTCTCGATAAAAGTGAAAAAGAACTTCAAGAAATGGATTTTAATAAAAAAGGAATATATATAACAACTTATAAAATGGTTTCATTAAGAGAAAGCATCAACAAAGAAAAATGGGATTTAATTATTTTAGATGAAGCTCAAGCTATAAAAAATGCAAATGCTAAACAATCAAAGATAATAAAACAAATAGAATCAGATAATAGAATTGCAATGACAGGAACTCCAATAGAAAATTCATTATTAGATCTTTGGTCAATTTTTGATTTTATTAATCCTGGTCTTCTTGGAGGTAAAAAAGAGTTTACTAATATAATTAAGAAAGCTAAAGACAATACTCAAATTTATAGTTCACTGAGAAATGTTATAGAACCTTTTGTATTAAGAAGGTTAAAAACAGATAAAAATATTATAGATGATTTACCTAATAAAATTGAAAGGGATTTATATGTTCCTTTGTCATCAAAACAAGTGACCCTATATAAAAAGTTAATTTCTGATGTTACAAGTACAATAGAAGAGGTGGAAGATATTGGAAAGAAAGGCTTGATATTATCAACAATATTGAAAAGTAAACAGATCTGTAATCATCCAAGCCAGTATTTAAAAGATGATGATTTTAAAGAAAATGATAGTGGCAAATTTATTGCTTTAAAGCAATTAGTAGAAGTAATTAAAGAAAAACATGAAAAAATGCTTGTATTTACTCAATACAAAGCTATGGTTGAACCTTTAAAAACTTATTTAACTAGTTTATTTGGTTATGAAGGATTAAGTATTGATGGTAGTGTGTCTTTGTCTAATCGAAATGAAAGAGTAAAGGCTTTCAATAGTGATAAATACTATCCTTTTATGGTTATTACTATTAAGGCTGGTGGAACAGGATTAAATTTAACAAGTGCAAATCATGTTGTTCATTTTGACAGATGGTGGAATCCAGCAGTTGAAAATCAAGCAACAGATAGAGCTTTTAGAATTGGTCAAAAAAAAGTAGTAAATGTTTATAAGTTTATTTGCAAAAAAACAGTTGAAGATAAGATAAATGAATTAATTAATTCCAAAAAAGAATTGTCATCTAAAATAATTGGAGAAACACAAGAGTCTACTGTTTCTTGGATTACTAAATTAGATGATAATAAATTAAAAGAGTTTTTTTCATATTCAGATTAAATAAAGGGTAATGTTTTGGATTTTAGTAGATATAATCAAATGACAATTGAAGAATTAAGAGAAAAAAGTCAGAATAGTCACAAAAAAGGGTATAGCCCAGTTATTATTAAAGGTAGAAATATTGCTCAAACTTGGTGGGGCCAAAAATGGTGTGAAAATCTTGAAAATTATGCTGATTATGATAATCGTTTACAAAGAGGTAAACGATATGTTAAATCTGGTGCGGTAATTGATTTAAAAATTGAAGAAGGGTTTATAACTGCATTAGTACAAGGTTCTAGGAAAAAGCCCTACAAGGTAATGATTGAAATACAACCTTTATCAAAAAATAAACAAAAAGAAATCTTTAAAATCGCTAGAAATAAAATAGAAAATATCGAAAGTCTTGTATCCGGTGAATTTCCTGATGATTTAGCTATAGCTTTTTTAAATTCGAACAATGGTTTATTTCCTTCTCCTAATGAAATAGATATAAAATGTAATTGTCCAGATTGGGCTTATTTGTGTAAGCATGCAACAGCAGTTCTTTATGGAATTGGTGCAAAATTGGATGAAAATCCTTTGATGTTTTTTTTACTTAGGTCTATTGATTTTTCAGCCTTTTTAAAGAAAACAATAAATGAAAAAACTGATTTAATGCTTAAGAATATCAATAAAAATAATGAGCGTTTAATACCAAAAGAAAGAGCAAAAGAATTGTTTGGTTTTGATTATTT
>RZYO01000334.1 GCA_009930325.1 Spirochaetia bacterium
AAATTACCAGATAATAAAATTGTAGAATTCTTAAATACTTATATGTCAACTGAAGATATAAGAGCTAGATGTACATGTCCAGCTTTTCTTTATTATGGAGCAGCATATAATCTAACTCAAATTGATTCAATTTATGGCCCAGAAGAAAATAGACCTCCAGTTGAAAAAGATAAAGCTAGAAAAAATTTAGTTTGTAAACATTTATGGATTGTCATAAATGATTATATGACACATGTTAATACTTTTGCTTCAGGTTTAATTCCTTATTATAAAAGATTTTTTGGTATTCAATCTCCTACAGGTGTTGATAGACTTAAAAAACAAATAGGGAAAAAAGAATTAATTAAAATTCTAGAACAAGTTTATAAACAATTAAAAGAATTAAAAAATTCTAAATTAGAAAATTTATATAACGATTTAACTAGAAACACGATAAAAGAACTTCAAGATTATATTACTCCTTCTATACCTGAACCTATTAAACCTGCAGAGGAAAAACCTATTCAAAAAGAAGAACCTATGGAAGATAATAATTTTGATGAAGATGACATTAACGAAATGATTGATAATGCAGGTGCATTAAGTGCTAGAAGAGAAGCAAGAAAAAGAAAGCTATTAGGAGCTGTTAAAAAATGACAACAGCTTCTTTAGCTTTAAATTCAGGAATGATGACAATGAGAAAAAAAAGCATAGTTGATATTTTCAAAGATGACGAACAACTTAATGAATATATTCTTTCTTTAGAAGATGATATCGCTAAATCTGAAGTTGTTGATGATAAAGTAAATGAATTATTAGATAATTTACTTTATATGTTTAATGATTTCAAAGATAGAAGAGCTTTAAGAGCTTCAAATATTGAAGCTATAACAAATTTGTTAAAATTAAAAGCCGATTTACCAATGCAACGAGTTAAAATAAAGAAAACTGCTTTAGATATATTAACAAAAAAGAAAGAATTAGAAATAAAAGATAAAGCTGCTACGGCGGTAGGTAATATTGCGATGAGTAGTGGAGAATTATTAAGATCTATTTATCTTAAATTAGATCAATATAGTATTCATCCTGAAATAGCTAATAATGAAATTTTAGAAGCTGAATGCTGTGAAATAATTGAAAAACCAAAAGAATTAGTTGCTGTATCTAAAATTTTAGAAAAAGAAGAAATAGACACACAAGTTGTTGATATTGCTAAACTTCAACAAACATTAGATTCATGTGAATCAGAAGAGGAAGTTGATGAATAATGGCTAAAAAAACGGTTTTAGGAGCCATTGGTGATAAAGTTGATGATCTTCTTAAACAATATTCTAGAATTAAAAACGATAATCAATTTTATGATGCCACAAATAAAAAATTAGATTTAACTCAATTAATACCTCCTAAAGAATTTGCTAGATTATTAGAGAGTGTTGCTAACGCTAATTTTGGATCACATTCGACAGTATTTGAAAGATTTTTTGATATTTCAGTCGGAAGATCTGGTAGATATAATGATTATGAACAATTAGTTTATAGAATACCTGAAGCTGCTCAAGCTTTACAAATATA
>RZYO01000022.1 GCA_009930325.1 Spirochaetia bacterium
GTTAACAATTCACTTTAACCAAATAATTAGCTAGTTTTCTCTCTTAATGGACAAAGTCGCTTTCATCATACTTGGACATTATCACTTCCTTTTAAGAAACTTTTTAAACTATTTTTATAAAAGTGGTTGACTATATTATGAATCTGATTTAAATTCCTACTTGTGTTCGACACATGGGGAGGTTCCCGAGCGGTCAAAGGGGGCAGACTGTAAATCTGTTGGCTCAGCCTTCGAAGGTTCGAATCCTTCTCTCCCCAGTAAAAAACTTCTTTCAAATGAAAGAAGTTTTTTTTATTTTTACCTAATCCTTTCTTGTATTATTCCATTTTCTTAGTATCATATATATATATATATAAATATGAGGAGGAAACTATGGCATATTTAAATATCAAAGATAAGGCTATTGATTTTGAGCTACCAAACAAAAATGGGGAGCTAGTAAAATTAAGTAATTATAAAGGGAAAAAAATTATCCTTTATTTCTATCCAAAAGATAATACAAAAGGTTGTACATTAGAAGCTTTAGATTTTAAAACAAACTTAGAAGCCTTTAAAGAAAAAAATGCTGTTGTCATTGGAATAAGCAAAGACAGCGTAAAATCTCATTGTAATTTCAGTGATAAATATGAATTAAACTTCGAATTACTAAGTGATGAAAATGCAGAAGTCATTGAAAATTATGGCGTTTGGCAATTAAAAAAGAATTATGGAAAAGAATATTATGGTATAGTAAGAACTACATACATCATTGACGAAGAGTTTAATATACAAAATGTATATAAAGTTTCTAGAGTAGATTCGCATGTAAAAAAAGTACTTGAAGAAATATAAATTTATTTATTTTCTCATAATATTTGACATATAATAAATAATTTTTTATATATTCTTTGTAAAATTTATAAAAACCTTTATTTTTAGCATAAAAAACAAACATTTTCCCCTTTTTTTTAATGAATTTTGTTTGCTTTTTAAAAGATGTGTGTTAAAATTTCTATATATTTTAAATGGAGGCTCTTAATGACTACACATGAACAATTGTTAAAGTTTATCGAAGATTACCAATCTGAAAATGCAAAATTTACAGATAAAGGTGTAAAGGCTTCTGCAGCTCGCGCACGTAAAGCACTATCAGAAATTTCAAATCTCTGCAAAGTTCGCAGAAAAGAAATTATGGAAGAAAAAACAGAGATGTCTAAATAGTATTATTTATTAATCTCTCTTATGATTTAAAATCCCACTTAAAAAATAGTGGGATTTTTTATTAAACATTAATCACTTTATAATTTCGTATTTTATATTTATTGCAAACTTCTTCTAAAAATTTAGTTCTTACACATATTATTAAATCCTGATTATATTCTAACAATCTATTAAGCAATTTATCAAAACCAGATGATGATAATTCAAGAGCTCCAATCTCGTCCAAAACAAAAGTAATACTTCTATTCAAAAATAAATCAATTTGCTTTAGAAGTGAAATATAAGCAATTTCAAAAGAATTATCAATTATAAAATATTTACCAATTTTCTCATGGCAAGGACATTCTTGGGTTTGCATTATTTTTATAGTTTCATTTGAATAAACATTCCTTAAATAATAATTATCTTTATTTGATGAACTTTCACTAATATATCCCAAATAAAAATTATCATTAGAATTAATAATGTTTTTTAAAGTCGTTGTTTTCCCAGAATTCCTATCTCCTGTTATTATCGTAATACTCATATTATTTAATTTAAAAAAGATTGCAACTCATCAAAAGCTTTCATAGAATCTTCTCTTTTTATAACAAAAGTTAATTCATTTTTTGTTGATAGAATTTCTATAACATTTATTTTTTCCCATGCTAATTTTCTAACTGCTTCATAAACAATACCTGGAGTTTGCAAAAAATCCCCTGAAAAAACCAAAGACAAAGCAACTAAATCGTCCATTTTATGCAAAATTTCTTCATCTTTAGCTAAAGCTTCTAATAAATCTCTATATTTCTCACTAATTGCAACAGAAATCTCATGACTTCCTAAAGAAACATTTAAAAAATCACCTTTCTCTGTTGAAACTTCATTATATAATTTAGCTAATTTAGCTAAGAATTTATCATTTCTTACAATATTTAAATCAAAAATTTTAGTTTTCATTACTATTTCATAATCAACATCGTTTTTTTTCTCTTTCTGATCTTTGGCTCTTAGCTCTTCACCATATCGTCTAATTGCCATTACTATTGCACTATGCTTTACATTTTTTCCATAAGTTTCTTCAACATCTGTTTTTATTGAGGAAGCATAATTACTATATGATAAAATTCCTTTAACTAACATTTCATTAATAAATGGTGTTTTATCTATAATTCTTTTTACACAACTACTAACTGATTCAGCCATAAGCCCTCCACTATTTGTTAATATAATCACATAATGTATAAAAATACAACACTTTTTAGTATATAACACAAATATTTTACTTATTTATTATAAAAAAACATAATTTATAAAGACTATTGACTATTTAATTAATGATATCTATTCTTAATAAGGTAATATTTCGCTTTTTATTGGAGTAAATAATGGATAAAATAATTGGACCTCATCTTAGTAACTCTAAAGGTTATATGAATATAATAAATGAAATGAAAAAAATAAATGCTAATACTTTTCAATTTTTTACAAGAAACCCACGAGGGACAAAAGCAAAAGAATTAAACATTGAAGATATAAATAACTTTAAAAAAGAATGGAAAGAATTAGGGGGATTAGATTTTGTTGCACATGCTCCATATACTTACAATTTATGCTCAAGCAAAAAAGACCTAAGAGAATTAGCACTTAGATTAATGGATGACGATATTAAAAGATTAAATATTTTAGAATGTCCTTATTACAATTTTCATCCAGGGAGTCACACTGGACAAGGTTCTGTTATAGCTATTAATCAAATCAGTGAAGCAATCAACATTCTTTTTGACAAAAATATCGATTCAAAGACAACTTTATTAATTGAGACAATGGCCGGAAAAGGCACTGAAGTTGGAAAGACTTTTGAAGAAATTTCTCTAATAATAGATAAAATAGATAATAAAAATCAAATTGGGGTATTAATTGATACTTGTCACATATTTGATGGAGGCTACGATATTAAAGATGATTTAGAAAAAGTTATAAACGATTTTGATACAATTATTAATCTGAAATATCTAAAAGCTATTCACTTAAATGATAGCTTAAATGAATTAAATTCTCATAAAGATAGACACGCAAAATTGGGTGAAGGGAATATAGGGATTCAAGCAATTGCAAAAATAATTAATCATCCAATATTAAAAAATTTACCCCTATTTTTAGAAACACCAAATGATTTATTAGGATATAAAAAAGAAATACAATTAATTAGGGATTTATCTAAATAGAAAAACGCAAAATACTACATATAGTGTTATTTATTTTTAAAATTATAGATTTACATTATTTTGAAGCACTAGATTAATATTCTGTTATTTGTTATAATCTATCAACATTAACAAATAAAAGGAATAATTATGAGATGTCCTAACTGTGCCCAAGATAATGACAAGGTAGTAGAATCAAGATCAAATCAATATGGCACATCAATTAGAAGAAGAAGAGAATGTTTAACTTGTGGCTATAGATTTACTAGCTATGAAAAAATAGAAGAAAAAAGAATTATTGTAATAAAAAAAGATGGGCATGAAGAACCTTTTGATATTAACAAAATAAAACGAGGAATTATAAGTTGTACAGATAAACTAAAAATTGATGATGAAATAATTAAACAATTATTAGAAAATATCGAACAAAATATTCGTTCTCAAGCAGGTTCTAAAAGAGAAATTCAATCATACCAAATCGGTGAAGAAACACTTAAACAATTATCAACAATTAATACAGTTGCATATGTAAGATTTGCTTCAGTATATAGAGCATTTGACGATATTGATCAATTCATCCAAGAAATAGAAAGGTTGAATAAAAAAGAAAAAACTATTAATTAAAAGTCAAACCATTTTCCAGTAATATTTGATTCTAATCTTTCATTAAGATGTTCTGGTATAAGAATCTCATTAGCACAATCAAGTGCAAAATTATCACTCATTCCTGCAATATAATCATAAATCAATCTATCAGCATTACCTTCTTTTTCAATATAAATAGGTAACATTTCTGAAACATGATTACCAAAACCTATTGCTAGCATATTTTTTTCTTTACAATACAATTGTTTATTATCGTAAAACGATTTAAATAAATCTGTTAAGTATTCATAAATCAAATTCAACAATCTACTAAAATATTTCTTGTATTCATTTAATATTGGAGATTTATATATATTTTGATAATTATAATCCTTCATCTCTTTAACTGCTTCAAATATTTCATTGCTAAACCTAATTCCTTCGATATCACTTGATTCAATTAAATTAGTAACTAAAGTATCAATTATTTTACTATTATCTAAACCTAACAGTTTTTTTGGGCCTTCTGGCATAGAATCCTTATCAATAATTTTAAGTCGACAAGCATCTTCCCAATCTCGACCAAGGTAGGCAATCGAATCACAAAATCTAACTATTGCTCCTTCATAAGTTGTAGGTATTAAATCTTTTTTTTGTTTTATTGTATCTAAATCTTTTATCATAAAGGTAGGTTTAATACATTGAATAAAAGATTCTCCACAATGGCAAACAATTCCATCTCGAACAGCATATGTTAAATTCATCCCTTGCCCTTTATTTGATAAAAAATCTACCACCCTTAAAGAATGAATTTCATGTTCAAACTTACTATAGCCTTGCTTTTCCATGATATCACTCAATATTACTTCACCAACATGACCGAATGGAGTATGCCCTAAATCATGCCCCATACCTATTGCCCAAGCTAATTCCTGATCTAAAGATAATCCTCTACAAACTGTTGAAGCTATTGAAGCAACATGTAATACATGCTCAATTCTAGTACAAATATGGTCGTTATTAGGGGCAAAAAAAACTTGAGTTTTATGCTTCAATCTTCTAAAAGCAGAAGAATGAATGATCGCAGTAGTATCTCTGTAATAAGGACCTCTTATATCAGAATTTTTTTCTCTTATTCTTTTTTGCAATTCTGATTGCTTTATATGAGTATTTTGGTATTCAACCATTTTTTCATTGTGCATTCACAAACCCTTCCTTTTATGTTATAATAGACTAATTAGGATTTCCAAATAGGAGGCATTTAATAATGGATTATATTATACCCACACTGACCTTTATTGTTTATTTATTATCATTATTAATGATAATAAGATTTACTTTTTCTCCTGATTGGTTATCTTGGATTTTCCCTTTAGTTATCAACCTAATATTTGTTATATCTCAAGCTTACCAAAGCTTTGCCTTAATGAAAAGTAAAACTTTAGATTTTGACTTATTTTCTAATTTTCCACCATTCATTACTAAAGCAAATAATACTTTTCTTGCTTTATTTATTTCAATTCTTTGGTTATGTATGGTTAGTTTATTTTATAGAGCAATAAAGAAAAATAGAAAACCAAAAGACAAACGTAAAGAAGCTATGAAAAATAATTATTATGGAGCTCTTTATACTCAAGAATTAGAAAAAAACAGATTAGAATATTTAAAGAAGAAAAGAGATGAAAAAGAAGAATATGGATTTACAAAACCTAATCTAAATTCTTTTTCCGAAGAATGGGTGGAATTATTTGATAAAGAAAATGAGGATAAAAAATGAATTATTTTTTTTCAGGAATAAAACATAGTGGCAAAACAACACATGCTAAACTATTTGCAGAATATAAAAACTTGCCTTTTTATGATCTAGATCAGCTTATTGTAGATTCTATAAAATATGATAGTGTTAGAGAACTTTATGAAAACAAAGGCAAACAAGCCTTTATGGATGCAGAATATACAAGTTTAAAAACACTATTAGAAGAAAATAACGATAGCAAAGTAATTTCCCTTGGTGGAGGAATTTGTGATAATAATAAAGCTTTTGAATTATGTGACAATTTAATTTTTTTAGACTTAGATGAAAAGGTTTTATTAAAAAGAATAAAATATAATGGACTACCACCTTTTTTAAGAGATAATCCACAAGAACAATTTCATCAATTATATGAAACAAGAGAAAAACTCTATAAAGAAAAAGCTAAATTAATAATTAAACTTCAAGATGAAAGTATAGAAACAGTATTTAATATTGTAAAAGACGCCTTAGATAATTGGGAGAAATAATGGGTAATAATTCTTTTGGGAAACTACTAAAAATAACAACTTTTGGAGAATCTCACGGACCAGCTATTGGAGTTACAATAGATGGCCTTAGTCCAAACTTCCCTCTTGATATTGATAAAATTCAAAAAGAGATGAATAGAAGAAGACCTGGTGGAAATAAATTTGGTACAAAACGAAACGAAAAAGACCAAATTAAAATATTATCAGGAATATATGAAGGAAAGGTGACAGGTACCCCGCTTACTATAATTATAGAAAATAATAACCAACTATCAAATGATTATAATGATATTTCAAAAGCATTTAGGCCTTCTCATGCGGATTATACTTTATTTAATAAATATAAAATAAGAGATCCTAGAGGTGGTGGACGAGCTAGCGGAAGAGAGACAGCTAGCAGAGTAATTGCAGGAGCTATTGCAAAACAATATTTAGAAACTGATAATATTATCATTGAAGCAGGTACAATTCAAATTGGGAATATAAAAGTTGATTCTACGTCAAAAACTTACAATTGGGATAAAAGAAATACCAATGATTTTTATTGCCCAGATGAAGAAAAATCTCTTGAAATGGAAACTCTTCTAAATGAGTTAAGAAATCAAGGTGATAGTATTGGTGGAATAATTGAATGTAAGATTAAAAATTTACCATGTGGTCTTGGTGAACCAACTTTTAATAAATTTGAAGCTCAACTAGCAAAAGCCATGTTAAGTTTAGGCGCTGTTAGAGGCTTTGAAATTGGATTAGGTTTTGACAGTGCAAAATATAAAGGCTCTGAATTTAATGACCAAATGGATAAAAATGGGTTTTTATCAAATAATAATGGTGGAGTACTCGGTGGAGTCACAACAGCACAAGAGGTTGTTTTTAGAGTGGCTTTCAAACCAACACCTTCAATTTCAATACCACAGCGCACACTTGATATTGAAAACAATGAAAAAATAATTCAAATAAAAGGACGACATGATCCTTGTATTTGCCCAAGAGCTGTTGTAGTTGTAGAAGCAATGGCAGCCTTAGTAACACTAGATTTTAATATGGAAAAAAATAGCAGGAGGCCTTTTTAATTGAAAGATACCCCTTTAATAGTACAAAGCGATAGAACCTTACTTTTAGATGTACATCATCCAATGTTTGAAGAATGTAGAAATGATATTTCCACTTTTTGTGATTTAATAAAAAGTCCAGAACATGTTCATACATATGCATTAACTCCAATTTCATTATGGAATGCTGCATCATGTTCAATTGTAAGCTCTACAGTTATTGAAAGTTTAAAAAAATGGTCTAAATTCCCAATAACTGAATCAATATTATTCTTTATTGAAGACATTTCATCAAGATTTGGGAAATTAGTTTTATGTGAAGATGATAGAGATGGGAAAAAAGAAGTAAAAACAGAAGAAGTTAATTTACAAACAAATGACGAAATTGATGCAAGATTAAATGAATATTTAAAACAAAAAGCAATAAACTCAAAATTAAAGAGAGAATTGTTAAAGAAGAAACGTGAAGGAAACGAACTTAGTAAAGAAGAACAACACCTTCTAGATTCTTTGATTATTAACCCTGTAAAAACAGAAGAAGATAAAAAAAACAATGTATTATTATCTTTTGAAGAAGTATATTTACTAAAAATAAGTGACCCATTGATATTTAGAATTTTAGAAAACCATCGTGATTTAAATAATTATCTTTTTAAAATAAAAGATGGGGTTTTTGCTCTTAGAAAACTGGATAGAGGTGATATAAAAGTAAAATTAATTGAATTAGGATATCCAGTTGATGACCAAATACCATTAAAAAAAGGGATACCCATAGATGTTAAACTTAGAAAAACCACGTTAGAAGGAAAACCTTTTATAATTAGGGATTACCAAGAAACTGCAGCACAAACTTTAGTTGGAAATGCACAAGGCGGCTCAGGATATGGCACAATTGTACTTCCATGTGGTTCTGGTAAAACAATTATTGGAATTGATATATTAACAAAACTTTCAACAAGAACTTTAGTAATTACCACAAATGTTGCATCAGTACATCAATGGGTAAATGAAATAGCTGACAAAACTACTTTAAGCAGTGATGAAATTGGTGAATACACTGGAGAAAATAAAAGTGCAAAAAAAGTAACTGTTTGTACTTACCAAGTATTAACTTGGAGAGCTGATAAAATTGGACCTTTCCCTCATTTTGAATTACTTACAAAAGGTGAATGGGGTCTTATAATATATGATGAAGTTCACATGTTACCAGCTCCTGTTTTTAAAGTGACTGCCGAATTACAAAGTTTACATAGAGTTGGATTAACAGCAACTTTAGTTAGAGAAGATCATAAAGAAGACCAAGTTTTTTCATTAGTTGGACCAAAAAGATATGATGTTCCTTGGAGTGAATTAGAACAAAGAGGCTATATTGCTGAAGCTTTTTGTAGTGAAATTAGAATACCATTACCTTTAGATTTGGAAGTTCCTTATGCTCTAGCAAAACCAAGAGAGCAGTTTAAAATTGCAA
The DNA here is from genome assembly GCA_009930325.1 of Spirochaetia bacterium. Classification (GTDB taxonomy): domain Bacteria; phylum Spirochaetota; class Spirochaetia; order Sphaerochaetales; family Sphaerochaetaceae; genus Pleomorphochaeta. Next base: position 8,772 of record RZYO01000022.1, read on the forward strand.
GTGAAAATCCAAGAAAATTAGAAATAGTTCATAAACTATTAAAAAAACATGAAGGTGAATTTATTTTAATTATTGGACAATATCTATCTCAATTAAAAATTGTTGCAAAAGAACTAAATACTCCAATAATAACAGGAGCAACTTCCAACAAAAAAAGAGATGAATTATATACAAAATTCCGTAATGGAAAATTAAAAGTATTAGTAGTCTCAAAAGTAGCAAATTTTGCAATAGATTTACCAGATGCTTCCGTTGCAATACAACTTTCAGGAACATTTGGATCAAGAGCAGAAGAAGCTCAAAGACTTGGAAGAATATTAAGACCAAAGAAAATAAGTAGCCATTTTTATTCCTTAGTAACACAAAATTCTAATGAAGAAGAATTTGCTCTAAATAGACAAAAATTCTTAGCAGAACAAGGTTATAAGTATTCAATTGAAATATACGATTAAAAGCATGACTATTTGCAGAAAAAAAGGTAAGGAAAGAGTCAAATAATATGAATAGAAATCCAGATTTTTTTAAAAAATGGTTGATGGAATTAGATAATGAAAAATTTTATTACGAAGCAAGAAATTTTTTACCTAATATTACTACACCGTTTAATCAAGATATTGTAAGTGAAGATTTGACTAGCTTTTTCTTAAATGAAGAAAAGGCTAATGCCTTATTGTCTACAATTGATAATATTGATAGTTTGCTTCTTGGGGTTTTTCAAATAACAGAAGGGGCAACAATAAATCAAGTTTTAAAATTATTAAAACCTTTTGAAAAATCAGTAAAAAGTGAAAATAATGAATTCATATATTATTCTTACTTTGAGAATAATAAAGAAATAGAAGAATTTAGTTATGTATCCCTTATTGAACATATTTCAAATTTATCAAAAAGACTAATAATATTATCAATTGATGGGAGATTTATTTTAAATCCAATTTTCCAAGAGAAATTGAATTACAAAGCTTCTCTTTCTCCAATATTTAATAATTTAACACCTTACTATCCTAATATTTCAACAAATATTATTGATAGTGAATTTTTAAGAGGCTATCTAAGTATTGTTAAGTTAAATTCAAAATTAACTGATTATCAAAAACGAAATATAGTAGCTCCACTATTTCCCTCATTTAATACTGATAAATTAATTGAAGCCACAGAACAAGTTGATAAATTATTATTAGAACTTGAAATATTCAAACCTTTTGACACAATAGAGTATGAGATTTTACAAAATTTGATAGATTTATCTTCTTTTGATATTTCTGTATTATTTTTTGCACAATCGATAGCCCCTTTATTTGACAATTATCAAAAAGTTTTTTTATTTTCTAAGAAAATATTATGCTACTTGTTTGAAATAAAAACTTTTGATACTAAATCATTAATCTTTCTATTAGAAACTCAAGCCATTAAATTTGAAATTGAAAATGCAGCCAACTTAGTAGAAAATTTAATTAATCTTAACATAATTATAAAAACGGAAACATCTTATCAAATTAATCATTTTGATAAAGAATATCCTCAAGCTCAACCACTAATATTTGACACAGATTTAACTGTAAGATACTTAGGATCTAGAGGAAAAAATGATATATTATGGAGATTTGCTTCTTTATGTTCATTAGATATTCAAACATCCTATAAACTTACAAAAGAAGATTTCAGGGATGCTTTAGATAGTTCAATGAAGACAGAAATTATTTATAATTATATTAAAGAAAATTGTCAAAATATCGATAATTGTACAGCTTTTAATTATTTAGACTTAATTGAGAAGCAATACAATCAATTGAGTGTTTATGATGGAATCATTATTCAAGCAGACCAAAGAATTTCAAGAATTATAGACTTACATCCAGAAATTAAAGATTATATACTAAAAAAATTAGCTGATGGATTATATTTAATGTCTAGAGAGAAAGAAACGCAATGGACGCAAATACTTGAAAAAGCCGGATTAATTATTCCAAGACGAAAAGGTGATTTAATTCAAAGTGAAACATATTTTACAAATGAGCAATGGAGAATAAGTAATAATTTCCATTTAAAATCAGATCAACTTAATATATTAAACACCCTTTGTGAAATTGATACAATTTTATCAAAAGAAGAAATAAATACTATAAATAATGCAATAGCCACAAAAACTTTTAATAGCAAAAAATTAAGAGCTCAAATCGAATTGATGGAAATAAATAAAGCAGAAAAACAAGATTTGATAAATAGATTAAGAAATTCGATGATTGTTGATGAATCACAAATTCAACCATTAGTTTTAGATACCGATATTAGCGCTAGTGGTTTTGAATTTAGAAGAAAAGTAAATGTATGTAAAATGGCTAGTAAAGAAGAAAACACTGTTTTAAAAGTCACTTATTTAACTCATGAATTATTATTGCTTGTTGAAAAAGTAAAAACTGATGATAATAATGACTTTGTTGTAATTGCAAAAAAACTACCAACTTTAGAAACAGTAAATTTACAAATAAGTAAAATATTTAACGCTAAAATCACTAATTATGTAATTAATTAAATTATGGGGAGAAAAGATGAATATTATTAGATTTAAATTAAAAGGTGAAACTCTATATGGTAATTTTAATAACGAAACACAAAAAATTACTATTTATGAAGGCTCTCCTTTTACTGGTTTCTTTAAAACAAATGAAGAAGTAATGCTTGATAAAGTAGAAATATTAACACCTTGCGATTTTTCAAAAGCTGTTTGTATTGGTTTAAACTATAGAGACCATGCAATAGAGTTTGAATTACCTATTCCTGAGAGTCCAATAGTGTTTTTAAAACCATCAACTAGTGCATTAGCTCATAATAAAACTGTAATAAAACCTGAAATTTGTAACAGATTAGATTATGAAGCTGAATTAGCAATTGTAATAAAGAAAGAAGCAAAAAATGTAAAAAAAGAAGAAGTTAATGATTATATTCTTGGTTATACATGTGCAAACGATATTACAGCAAGAGATTTGCAACCTAAGCAAGGACAATGGACTATTGCAAAAGGGTTTGATACTTTTTGTCCATTTGGCTATGTAATCAACACGGACCTTGATCCAAGTAATTTAAAAATTTCAAGCAAAGTAAATAACATTGTAAAACAAGAATCAAATACAAAAAATTTAATATTTGATGTCCCTTTTCTTGTAAGTTATCTCTCTTCAATAATGACTCTTCTACCAGGAGACATCATATTAACTGGAACTCCTGGAGGAATAAGCGGTATGAAAAAAGGAGATATTGTTGAAGTGATTATTGAGGGCCTACCTCCTCTAATAAATACAATAGGATAAATTATAAAGCCAATTAAAAAAATTTTAATTGGCTTTAAATATTATAAATCAATATTGACCCAGTGAGGATAATGATACCCAGTAAATGATTCAAACTGTAATTTACCTTGTTCAATCAACATTTGCGAACCATTAATTGTTTTACAACCACATTCTTGTGCTCTTTTTAACAACTTTGTTACTTCTGGTTTATAAACCAAATCATAAACATAACAAGGTTTTATAAATTCATAATTTTCTAAAATATCTTCATCTATATTTGGACTCATCCCTACAACAGTAGTTTGAACTACTAAATCGATAGTTGATGAGAGGTCATTTATTTTATCAATTTCAATACAATTACTCATTGTCTCACTTGCTAATAATTGCGCTTTTGAAAATGTCCTATTTGCAATTGTTACTTTAACATGATGATTTCTAAGAGCCCAAGCCACTGCTCTTGCAGCACCTCCTGCTCCAATTATTAAAGCATTTTTGATTTCACCATTATTGATAGCTGTTTCAATAGGAGATAAAAAACCATAATAGTCAGTATTTGTTCCCTTCCACATTCCTTGAATTCTTGTAACAGTATTACAAGCTCCAATTTGTTTTACTTCTCTTGTAATTTTTCCAAGGTATGGTAAAACATCTCTCTTATGAGGAACAGTAACAGAAAATCCATGAATTTTAATAAGTTCTGCTAATTTGAAAAAAGCTCTTACTTTATCAACTAAAAAAGGAACATAAATTGCATTATAATGAATTGCATCAAAACCTGGATTATGAATTTTGGGAGAAGCCGTATGCAAAACAGGATTACCAATTATTCCGTAAATATTTGTTCTCGAATTGACTTGATCTGCTCTATATAATAATTTCAAACTTTTTGCAGACAATTGCCCTGGTGCAATTTCATTTTCACTTGCAAAAGTTAAAATTGAGCCAATTCGTTTATACAAAATTCTTGTACAAACTCCATAATCACCCATTCCAATAATAATTTTTTCTTTTATATCTTTTAACTCTTCATTCATTCTAAAAAGAGTAACAACATCAACAATAGTATTAGGTGTAACAGCTATTTTTGGAATATCCCCTTTTTTTGCTAATTTAGTAACTAAAGAAAATAAATTAGCTGGAAGTTTTTCCATATCATGGAAAGATCTAATTATTTTAATTCCTTTAAGTTTTAATTCATTTTCAAAATCATATCGAGGTAAATCATCTTCACCTTTTATCTTAAGATCAGATTTTTTAACATCTTCTTCAATATCGACATAAGAGAAATCACCTTGTAACACAATTTCTCTTAATCTTATCATACGATTTTTATCACTTAATTGTGATTTACCCCCATCACTTACTCTTCTATAAGTTGCAATTGTTGGTAAAGCGCATAGTCTTGGGAAAATTTGAGCACTCGAGAGTTCATCCTCATCAAGCAAATCTAATCTTAATTCAACCATATCAATATATGCTCTATTTCTTTCTACTTGTTTAAGAGCTTCAGTTAATGTACTTTCTGTAGTTGTAAGGCAAATCAATTGGACCTTCCTCCTGTTGTCATAAAAAACGACTATATGATAAACTCTATAATAACGGTAATAACATTACTTAGCAACACAAAAACTGGAGAAAAAATATGGGAACACTTCAAGTTCAAGATATAAATTTAGCATTTTCTGATAGAGATATACTACTAAACGTTAGCTTCAACCTAAATGAAAATTCAAGATGTGCTTTAACAGGTGGAAACGGAAGCGGGAAATCAACACTATTAAAAGTAATAAATGGAGATATTATTGCTGATAATATTTCAATATCAAAAACAAAAGGCTTAAGAATATCTTATTTACCACAAAGTGATATTGTATTTGAAAATGATACTTTATATAAAGAAGCTGAAAAAAGTTATCAAAGATTCAATTATTTATTAGAAAATAAACGAAAATTAGAAGATAAATTATCTACTTGTGATGAGAATGAAAATATTGAACCAACCCTATTTACTTTACATGAAATACAAGAACAATTACTAAATGGTGGATATTTTGATAGAAAAATTACTATTGAAAAAATATTATTAGGATTAGGCTTTAAAACTGAAGATTTTGATAGAACTTGTAATCAATTTTCTGGTGGATGGCAAATGCGTATTGCTCTAGCGAAAGTATTGTTAGAGCACCCTGATATTATGCTTCTAGATGAACCGACTAACTACTTAGACATAGAAGCAAGAATTTGGCTTAAAAATTATCTAAGAGCATATAAAGGTGGATTAATGCTAGTAAGTCATGACCAAGGATTCTTAGATGAAACAATAAATGAAGTATTTGAATTATTTAATGCTAAACTTACTCATTATAGTGGAAATTATTCATCTTATCTTATTCAAAGAGAAGCTGAAATCAAACAAAGAGAAAAATTATTAGAAAAGCAATTAGAACAAATTGAAAAAACTGAACAATTTATTGAAAAATTTAGATACAAAGCTTCAAAGGCTAAACAAGTTCAAAGTAGAATTAAACAAATAGAAAAAATTGACTTAATTGAAGTTCCTTCTCATCTAGAAAAATTGCATTTCCAATTTCCTAAAGCACCACATAGTGGAAATGAAGTTTTAAAAATCAAGAATCTTTGTAAAAATTATGGGGAATTAAATATATTTAATAATTTAAATTTTTTAGTTTCTAAAAATGATAGAATTGCTGTAACAGGTAGAAATGGCGAAGGAAAAAGTACACTCTTAAGAATGCTATGTTCTAGAGATAAAGATTATAGTGGAGAAATTATTGAAGGAGCAAATGTTCAAATTGGTTATTTTGCTCAAGATACAGAAAAAACTTTAAACCCAAATAACAATGTAATTGAAGAACTTGAAACAGTCTCAAATACCGACCAACTTCCATTACTAAGAAATTCATTGGGAGCTTTTCTATTTAAAGGTGATGATGTATTTAAAAGTATAAGTGTATTAAGTGGTGGGGAAAGATCAAGACTAGCACTATTAAAAATACTCATGCATCCTGTAAATTTATTAATTTTGGACGAACCAACAAACCATTTGGACATTAATGCTAAAGAAATGTTAATTGAAGCATTAAAACAATATGATGGAACAATGATTTTCGTAAGTCATGATACTTATTTTATTGAACATCTTGCTACAAGAATTCTTTACCTTAGTGAAGAAGCCCCTACTTTTTTTGAAGGTGATTATTCATATTTCAAACTTAAACTAGAAGAAAAAGAAAAATATCAAGAAAATGATGAATCAATAATTGAAGAAAAAAATATTTCTAAAGGAGCTTTAGATTATAAGATCCAAAGAGAAAAAAATAATAAAATAAATAAATTAATAAAACTAAATGAAAAGTTACTTGAGGAAAATGAAAAATTAATAAAAAAAATAGCATTATTAGAAGATAAAATGAGTAAAGTTGAAATTTATTCTGATGCTGATAAAATAAATAAAGTAATAAGCGAAAAGAATGAATTACTAAAAAAACAAGAAGAAAATGAAGAACTTTGGTTATTAAATGAAGAAGAATTACAACAGTTGCAAGAATAAGAAGGAAGAAAAATGAAAAACATTATTTTGGCATCTAATTCGCCTGCTAGATTTAAATTATTAACTGATAATGGATATAATGTTATAAAACAACCCACTAACATTATAGAAAATTCAAATAAAACAAAGCCATTTGAAATAGTTGAAGATCTAGCTTTACAAAAATTGGAGGCTTGTATTAAAAGTTTAAAAACACCAATTAATCAAATTATAATCGCATCAGATACAATGATATATTATAAAAATGAATTAATTGGAAAAGCTGAGAATCAAGAAGAAGCTTATTTAACTTTAAGAAAATTAAGCAATAACACTCACAAAATTTATTCTTCATATGCACTATATTTTCCTAATGGAAAAATAAAAAGTGGATATGGTGAAGTAGACATTACATTCAAGAATTTATCAGATCTTACTATTATGAATTATTTATCAAAAAAGGAATGGATTGGAGCTGCAGGCTCTTATAGAATTCAAGGCGAAGGAATAGCTTTAATTAAAGAAATAAATGGTGAATTTAACGTTGCAGTGGGGTTGCCTCTTAATGCAATTTCTGCTTTAATAGAGACAACTTGATCCTTTTGGATTAGGAAATTTCCGCCCCTTTGAGGGTGAGATATATACGAAGGGTGGCGACCTTGCTTAACAAAGAGCGTTTAAGCATGTTTTTTTGTCGTCAGATATAGGAGAGGATAATATGTCCGTAGTAACAATGAAAAGCCTACTTGAATCAGGCGTTCATTTTGGTCACCAGACCAAAAGATGGAATCCAAAAATGTCTCGTTACATTTTCTCACAAAGAAATGGAATTCACATCATCGACTTACAAAAGACTTCAACTTGTATTGTTGAAGCATATGAAGCTGCTCGTGCTATCGTAAAAGATGGTAAATCAATCTTATTCGTAGGAACAAAAAAGCAAGCTCAATTAGTTATCGAAACTGAAGCTAAACGTTGTGGCATGCCATATGTTAACAATCGTTGGTTAGGTGGTATGTTAACAAACTTCTCAACCATCAAAAAATCAATTTCTACATTAAAAAGAATTGAAAAAATGGAAAAAGATGGTACTTTCGAATCAATGACAAAGAAAGAAGTTTCTCTATTAACAAAACAAAAAGTAAAATTAGAAAAGAACTTAGGTGGTCTAAAAGATATGAAAGATCTACCTGGAGCAATTTTCATCGTAGATACAAAAAAAGAAGCTATTGCAGTAACAGAAGCTAAAAAATTAGGTATTCCTGTAATTGCAGTTGTTGATACAAACTGTGACCCTACAGATATCACATATCCAATCCCAGGTAATGATGATGCTATCCGTGCAATCTCTTTATTTGTTGAAATCATTTCAAGAGCCGTTATCGATGCTGATAATGAAGCTGGTAACCTACAAATTGTTGAATCTTTATCCGATGAAGAAGAAGTTGAAGTAGTTGAAGAAAAAGAAAGTGTTGTTTTCTCAAGTGATGAAGACAATGACCTTTCAAAATTCGAAAACAAAGAAGCTTCTAGTGAAGAAAAAGATGAAGATGAAGATGGTGCAACTGTTGTTGCTGGAATTGAATTAGACGATAAAACACTTTATCAAGATTAAGGAGAAACTTATGGAAATTAAAGCTGCTACAGTTAAAGAACTACGTGATACAACAGGCGCAGGAATGATGGATTGTAAAAAAGCTTTAGTAAAAGCTGAAGGCGATTTCAAGGCCGCAATCAAAATTTTACAAGAAATGGGCCTAGCTGCTGTTGCAAAAAGAGCTGACCGTGCTACTGATAATGGTCGTATTTTTACAAAAATTACAAATGATAAAGCTGTTCTTGTAGAAATTTCTTGTGAAACAGACTTTGTTGCAAAAAATGATGATTTCAAAAAACTTGGTGAGGACATGTGTGATGTTATCATTGAAAAGAATTACTCTGAAATCAATGATGAATTAAATGCAATGGTTGCTGAATTAATTGCAAAAATTAAAGAAAACATGTCTCTAAAACAAGTTCTTGTTTTCAATTTAAGTGAAACAGAATATGCAACAACATATATTCATGGTGCTGGAGAAAAAGGTGTTTTAGTTGAATTTAAAGCTGATAGTGCAAATGCATTCCAAAATGATAGTGTAAAAGAATTCTGTCAAGATTGTGCATTACACGTAGCTGCATACACTCCTACTTTCTTAAATTCAGATTCTATTTCTGCAGATCAAATTAAAGAATTAGAAGAGATTTTTACAAAGCAAGCATTAGGGATGGGAAAACCTGAAAAGATTGTTCCAAATATTGTTAAAGGTATGTTAACAAAACATTTTAAAGAAGTTTGTTTCGTAGACCAAGCTTTTATTAAAGATGATAAATTATCAGTATCTCAAAAAATGAATGAAGTAGCAAAAGCTGCTGGATGCAAATTAGAAATCACTGGTTTCCAAATGTATACAACAGGCGCTTAATTGCTTATATATCTAAAGCTCACTAGTATACGCTAGTGAGCTTATTAATATCTGGAGGTATTTAATGGATTCAATATTAAAATCATTAGAAAACAAAATGGAGAAATCTATTCAAGCTCTTGAAGGTGAATATCAAGCTCTAAGAACAGGTAGAGCAACTGCTGCACTTTTTAATAATATTCAAGTAGAGTATTATGGTGCTCAAACTCCCCTATCTCAAGTAGGTTCAATTTCTGTCCCAGAAGCAAGAATGGTCGTTATTCAACCTTGGGATAAAACAGTTCTTCCAGCTATAGAAAAAGCTATTTTAAAAAGTGAATTAGGATTAACTCCAAGTAATGATGGAAAATTGATTAGAATTAGTTTCCCAGCATTAACTGCAGAAAGACGTAAAGATTTAGCTAAAAACGCTAAACAAACTGCTGAAAAATACAAAGTTGGTTTAAGAAATTTACGCCGTGAAGCTCTTGATGAACTTAAAGCAATGGAAAAAGAAAGTCTAATTAGTGAAGATGACTTAAAAGTTGGTGAAACTAAAGTGCAAAAAATTACTGATTCCTTTGTAAATAAAGTTGGTGAAGTTGCTGCTGCAAAAGAAAAAGAAATAATGGAGATATAATGGAAACGAAAAGTTTAACTCACCTTGCAATTATTATGGATGGAAATGGTAGATGGGCAAAAGCTAGAAACTTACCAAGAACTGCTGGACACCTAGCCGGGTTAAAAGCCTTAAAAAAAATAATCATTGCCAGCATGAAAAGTGAAGTTAAATTTTTATCTCTATATGCTTTCTCAACTGAAAATTGGAGGCGTCCTGAAGCAGAAGTGAAATATCTTATGAATCTAATTGCCTCCAAATTACCAGGAGAACTAAAATTTTATAAAAAAGAACAAATTAGAATTTTAGTAAGAGGTAATAAAGCAAAATTACCAACAGAGACAAGACAAGCTATAGAAAAAGTAGAAGAAGCTACAAAAGATTATAACAATCTAACTGTAATTCTTTGTATTAATTATGGTGGTCACGATGAAATTGTTGAAAGTGTAAAAGAAATTATTAAAGATAATCCTTCAACTGAAATTACACCTCAAACTATTAGAGAACATATGCAATATAGCGATATTGTTCCAACTGTTGATATGATTGTAAGAAGTGCTGGAGAAAAAAGATTAAGTAATTTTCTTTTATGGGAAAGTGCTTATGCTGAACTTGGATTTTATGATAAACTATTCCCTGATTGGGATGAATCAATGATTAATACTGTTATTGAAGATTATAAAACTAGAATTAGAAAATTTGGAGGAATTGCTTAATGTCATCATTAAAGCAACGTTTAATTACTACTTTAGTTGGTATTCCAGCTTTATTAATTGTAATTTTCTTATTACCACAATTTGGACATCTTGCTTTTGCTTTAGTGGCTACTGGGTTTACAATCTTAGGAAGTCGTGAAGTCTACCGAATAATTAAATTAAAGTACAATGTTATTCCGAATTTACCATATTATTTTTGTGGTTTAATTCCTTTAGCAGCTTGGTTAAGTAACATACTAAACCAAGATAATCTTACAGATTTAATATTTGTTTTTTTATTAATATTATCTTTCTCTCTTGAAATATTTAGAGGTGCTAAAGAAGATAAACCTTTTGAGAATTCAATTACTGCAATAACTGTTGATAGTATTGCACTAATCTATCCTGGTTACTTGCTTTCATACATAATTAAAGTAAATAGTTTTGAATTAGTATCCTCTTATTATGCTCTATTCTTGTTATGTGTTTTCTCTAATGATATTTTTGCTTATTTATTTGGAATGGCTTTTGGGAAGAACACACGAGGCTTTATAAAAGCAAGTCCAAATAAAAGTATAGTAGGTTTTATTGGTGGATTATTTTCTTGTATAGCAATTAGCGCAATAACATCAATAATTTTAAAACTTCCACTTCAAATTTATCAATCAATCATTTTAGGTGCTGCAATTTCTTTGTCAGCAAATATTGGTGATTTAATTGAATCTGTAATTAAAAGAAGTGCTCACGTCAAAGATAGTGGATCTTTAACTCCAGGAAGAGGTGGTGCTTTAGATAATCTAGATTCATTAATTACAAGCGCACCATTATTCTATTTGTTATTAGAATTATTTATAAAATAAGAAAAAAATATGAAAAAAGTAATAATACTAGGAGCAACTGGTAGTATTGGTACTACTTGTTTAAAAGCAATAAAAGAAAAAAACCTACCAATTCAAATTGTTGGTATGAGTGCAAATGAAAACTTTTTGGACCTTGAGAAACTTGCGTTAAATTTTAATGTAAAAAATTTATTTCTTAGTAATAGCAACCATATTGATAGTAATTTTAATTATTTTAAAAGTTTAAATGAATTTTTAGATGATACTTTTTGCGATATAGTTCTAAATGGAATAGCTGGTTTTGATGGATTATATGCAACAATAGAATCTTTAAAACATAAAAGAGATATAGCTTTGGCTAATAAAGAATCTGTGGTAACAGGTGGCTCTTTTATTTTTGATTTAGCTAATAAAAACAATTGTTCTATAATTCCTGTTGATAGTGAACATTCAGCAATCAAAGCTTTAATTGATTCCCATAAAAGAAATAATATAAAATCTTTAATTATCACAGCTAGTGGTGGACCTTTTAGAACACTAGATTACTCAGAGTTTAAATATATTAATGTAGAAAAAGCCTTAAATCATCCAACTTGGAAAATGGGAAAAAAAATCACAATCGATAGCTCTACACTAGCGAATAAAGCTTTAGAAGTAATTGAAGCCTCATATTTGTTTAACTTCAATGCAAAAGATATAGAAGTCACAATACATCCTCAAAGCATTATTCATTCAATGGTAAGACTCTTCGATGGAGCAATATACTCACAGATGGGAACTCCAAATATGACATTACCTATTATTGAAGCGCTAACAGGTCAATATAGCAATAATGAATTAGTTACTCCATTAGATTTCTCTTCCTTAACATTAAGTTTTGAAAAACCTGATTATATAAAATTCCCATTACTAAAAACAGCATATGATATACTTGAATTACAAAAAGGATATCCTACAGCATTTAATGCAGCAAACGAAGTTGCTGTAAATGCTTTCTTAAATCAACAAATTTCATATCTTGAATTACAAAATGTAGTATTAAAAACATTAGAAAGTGATTTTTCATTTTCAATAAACTGTTATGATGATGTTTTAGAAACAGATAATAAAGCAAGAAGAATAGCAAGAAGTTATATTTCTTAACTTTTTTATTCAATCGTTTTAAGTTATAATCAGCTATGGAACAAATTTTAACAACAATCCTAAAATATTTAATAGGTATAATTGGAGTAGGATTTATTGTACTTCTACATGAAATTGGACATTTTATTGCTGCTCATATTTTCAAAATTGATGTAGAAATTTTTTCTGTTGGATTTGGCCCAAAAATGGTTGGGAAAAAATTAGGTCATACTGAATATAGAATTTCTTGGTTCTTATTCGGAGGTTATTGCCGAATGAAAGGCTCAGACGATTTAACAAGAGCTCTAGATTCTAACAATAAAAAATTCGTTCATGTTGAAAATGGTTCATTATTTGCGGTAAAACCAGTAAACAAATTCTTTACATATTTAGCAGGACCATTAACTAATTTTATAATAACAATAGTTTTATGTACCTTCCTATTAGCAACAAATCATCAAACACTCTCATCCCCAGCTATAGTTACACCTATCGATCAATACCCTACTCTTTTCAAAAATCAAATAAGTCCAGCAAGTCTTTTTGGAGTTAAACCTCATGATAAAATTTTAAAAATAAACAACCAAGAAATTGAAGATTGGCAACAAGTTGTAGAAATATTGAATTCAAATAAAGAAAAAGCTCTTTCCTTTTTAATTGAAAGAGAATCAAAACAATACAATATAATAATCGAAGGGGTAGAAAATAATGATGGAACATTCCGATATGGACTTACTCCACTAATTTCAACACAAATCTCATCAGTTAGATTTTTAAGCCCAGAATATAACGCAGGTTTAAGAAAAAATGATATAATTTTAGAAGTAAATAATATTTCAGTTAATAATAATCTTGATTTAATTAAAGCTTTTAACGAATCAAATATAAATCAAATTAATTTAAAAATTAATCAAAACGGTGAGCTAAAAAATATATATTACACTCCTCAAATAAATTATGATAAGACAACCAAACATAATTTCGCTCTATATTCTCCAACAAAAACTATAAAAGGCGTTGCTATAAATGAGGCTTTCCCTCAAGGATATACTATGGCAAAGAATTTATTTTTTAATACTATTAGTAGTTTATTAAGTATTATAAAAGGCGAAAACAATAATATTAGAGAAGTATTTACTGGCCCAATGCGAGCATCGTTAATGATAGGAAATATTACAATATTAGGACTAGAAAATAATCTTATCAGTGGAATTAGAGCATTTTTATATTTGCTTGCTGTAGTCTCTATATCTATTACGATTGCAAATTTATTGCCTCTTCCAGCTTTTGATGGCGGACAAATGTTAATATCATTAATTGAAATTATAACACAAAAAAGGATTTCTCCTAAAAACTACTGGATTTGTCAATTATTTGGAATGATTTGTGTAATTTTATTATTTTCTTTTATGTATTTTATAGATTTTAAATATTTTTTCAAATTATTTATGAATAAATAAAAATAAATATATTAATATTGCCCTTTTTTATAACCACAATATCCATAATATGTGGCATTTTTATACACATTATACTAATTGACCCTTTTAAATTTAATGAAGTACCCATACTATTTTAATTGTTAAGGGAGGCTATTTATGGGAATTTCACATAAAGCAGCTAGGACAGCTATTGGAGCTGGATTGGATATTGCAATAAATCACGCTAAAAACAATGAAGAGCAAGGTATACAAGATATTGTAAATTTATTAAACAAATATTTCAAACCAACTGAAAAAGATAAAGAAAAATCAGGAAGTAATGCTTTTTCTAATATTGCAAAATATACTTCTGATCCTAATTCAAAATGGATGCGATACGCAAGAAAATTGTTTGAAAATGTAGATCCTAAAATCATTAAAACATTAATGTTAAATCTTGGATATGAAGCTGGATATCGTGGTTTAAATACAGTAAGAGAAACAAGCGATAAATATAATTGCAACGTACCTTGGACAATGTTATTTGATCCAACTAGCGCATGTAATATGCATTGTAAAGGTTGTTGGTCAGGTGAATATGGAACGAAGCATAATCTATCTTTTGATGATATGGATTCAATTGTATCACAAGGGAAAGAACTTGGAACTCACATGTATTTATTAACTGGGGGAGAGCCCTTAGTTAGAAAAGCTGATATTGTCAAATTAGCAAAAAAACACTCTGATTGTGTTTTCCATTGTTTTACTAATGGAACTTTAGTTGATGAAAAATTTTGCAAAGACATGTTAAATTGTAGAAATATTATTTTAGCAATATCTCTCGAAGGGTTTGAAACTGAAAATGATTTCCGACGAGGCGATGGATGTTTTAATAACGTAATGTTAGCTATGGATTTACTTAGAAAATATAAACTTCCTTTTGGTACATCAGTTTGTTGGACTAGTAAAAACTGTGAAACTGTAATAAGTGATGAATTTTTGAAATTATTAGTTGATAAAGGATGTTTATGGGCTTGGTATTTTCATTTTATGCCAGTTGGACAAAATACTACTAATGAATTAATTCCAACTCCAGATCAAAGAGAATATATGCTTAAAACTTTGAGAAAAAAACGAAAAGAAAATAATGATAATTTATTAGTGATGCTAGATTTCCAAAATGATGGGGAGTATGTTGGTGGATGTATTGCAGGAGGAAAACACTTCTTACATATCAATTCTAATGGTGATGTTGAACCTTGCGTTTTCATTCACTATTCAACAGCAAATATTCATGAAAACACTTTATTAGAAGCATTGCAACAACCATTATTTATGCAATATAGAAAGAATCAGCCATTCAATAAAAATATGTTTAGACCTTGTCCTATGCTTGAAAATCCAAGTTTTTTACCAAAAATGGTTAAAGATTCAAATGCTAAATCAACAGACTTAGAAGCACCAGAAGAAGCAAATCATCTAGTTGGAAAAACTGTGGAATATTCAAAAGAGTGGGCTCCTGTTGCTGAAAGATTATGGGATGAAAGAGTCAAAGAAAAAGCACGAAAAGACGCATAATAAAAACTATAAAAAAATACCATATCAAAAGATGTGGTATTTTTATTGTTTATTAGAATTAAAATCTGTTGATATTTCTTCAAATCTAACAATCTTTCTGTGAAAACCTAATTCTAATTTTCCTGTTTCACCATTTCTGTTTTTAGCGATTAACACTTCAGTTTTTTGTATTGGAACATCTTCTGCATTATTTCGATGTAATAAAATTACAATATCTGCATCTTGTTCTATTGAGCCAGATTCTCTTAAATCTGATAATCTAGGAAGCTGACCATCTGTTTGTCGACCTACTTGGGATAAAACAATTATTGGAATATTTAATTCACGAGTTAACTGTTTTAAAGTTCGTGATATATTTGCAATTTGTTCATGTCTAGGAACAGAATTGTCTGTGTTTTGAATTAAACCAATATAGTCAATAAAAAGAATTTGAATATCATCTTCTCTTTTCATTTTTCTAGCTTGAGATCTAATATCATTTAATTGCATATTAGGTGTGTCTTGAATAAAAAATTTTTGTTTAGAAAGATTATCACAAGCATCAAAAATTTGAGCTAATTCACTTTCAGTTAATAATCCTGTACGAATATGAGAAAAATCTACTCTACTTATTCCTGTTAAAGCTCTCTCTAATAGATCTGTAGCTTTCATTTCTAATGATAAAAACCCAACTCTATAATAATTCTTTGTTAACATATTGATTGCCATAGTTAAGGCAAAAGCTGTTTTACCAATAGAAGGTCTTGCTCCTATAATAACATAGTCTTGTTCTTTAAATCCGCCTGATAAACGTTTATCTAAATCATTGAATCCAGTACTATACCCTGTAAAACCATCTTCTTGAGCTCTTTTTTCTATATTAGTAATTGTATCAATCAAAAGAGAGGTAGCACTATAATATTCCCCAGCAACATTGCCTTGAGAGGCTAATGATGATAAATCATTTTCACCTTTATCAATAGTTGCAGAAATATCTTGTGTCAAATCAAAAGCATCATCCTTTAAACTAGTTGAAACTGTTATAAGACGTCTTCTCATTGATAATTTTTTTATCATATTAGCATAGAGCAAAGCTGTTGTTGATGAAGGGGCCTCATTAGTTAAACTAGAAAGATATGAAACTCCACCACATATATCTAATGTATTTTTTTTATTTAAACAATCAACTAAAGTAATTATATCAATTTGATTTCTAGAATTTTCATTAGAAAAATCAAGCATCGTTTGATATAATTCCTGGTGCCCATGCTTATAAAAATCTCTCGGCTGAAGTATTGAAGATAATTCATTTAAGATAGAATTATCCAATAAAATTGAACCAAGGATAGCTTTTTCAGCTGCTTCATCATTGGGCAGAATACGAGAATTATTTTCAAACGATGCCATATATTACTACTCCTACTATTCAGTTACAGGAGCAGTTTCTTCACTAGC
This sequence comes from Spirochaetia bacterium, assembly GCA_009930325.1. GTDB lineage: Bacteria > Spirochaetota > Spirochaetia > Sphaerochaetales > Sphaerochaetaceae > Pleomorphochaeta. Next base: position 25,764 of record RZYO01000022.1, read on the forward strand.
AAGTTCTTTTGCTGCTTGAGCAGCTTCTTTTGCAGCTTTTTCAGCTACTTTTTTTTCTTCTGCTTGACGTTGTTTAATTTGTGCTTCACTTTCAACAACTATTTTAATTGTAGCAAAATCTTTTTCATAAAGGTGAATACGAACAGAATAATTACCAACCATTTTAATCATATGGGAAGCAACTTCTATTTTTTTCTTTTCAACTTCAATACCTTCTTTTGCTAAAGCTTCTTGAATCATTGAAGAAGTAACACTACCAAATAATTTACCAGTATCACCTGCAGAAACAACTAATGTTAAAGTTAATTCATCCAATTTTTCTTTAAGGCTAGCTGATGCTTTTCTCTTTTCAATTTTTCTAACTTCAATAGCCTTTGCACGACTATTCACAATTGCCATATTTGTTCTGTTATAAACAACTGCAATACCTTGTGGTAATAGATAGTTACGTGCATAGCCATCTTTTACTACTACTACATCACCCTCTTCACCGAGGTTTATTACATCCTGATTAAGAATAATCTTCATACTGAAAACTCCTTCTCTCTTACTTTCTATATGTAAACCATGTCTCCGTAACACCAAATATTGGTAGTCCGATGACAGCCACTATGTTCAAACCTTGAAATAGAATTATGAAAAACAATGCCAGGGAAAATACTCTAACAGCTTTTGTGTGGTTACCTTTAGCTCTTCTTTTATACAGAATAATAGCTAAAGCTTGAACTGAAAATAATAAAGCAATATATAATGCCAAATTAATAACAATTACTGAAATACTTAATCCATAATCTACCACTACACCTAAAAGTAGCAAAATAAGACTAAATAAAAATGCCCACATAAAACTTTCTGGTAATTTCCAATTTTTAACTCTTTCATCAAATTCTTCATCTCCAATATATTTTGGAGTTGCCAATGAAAAAAAAGCATTAAATCCGAAACAACCTGCGCCTAATGGTAATAACATTGCAAAAATAACAGTCCTAATAGTTGAAAACAACTCTTGTGAAGTCACTCCCAAAACTAATGAAGTCTGTTCAGGATTTTGATTTAATACAATATTCATAATATCTACAATAGCATTATCAACGGCAAGCGCCATTTCTGTATCAACTTTAAACCAATATCCTAATATTGCCATTACCACAGCAACTACTGCTGAGCTAGCTACAAATCTTACCAAAAGTCTATAGCCATCTAATAAAACCCAAACCATTGAACTTCCAATAAGTACTATCGGTAAGAACAATCCAATAGAGAGCATTCCTAAATTACCTTTGTCAGACAATTCTCCAAATAAAGGAAATATTTCCATTATTAACACAAAAATTAATAAAACAGTTAGTGCTAATAAGGTTTTAACTCTCTCTCTGCTACGAGAATAATAAAAAAGTAATGGTAATACCAATAAGAATGAAGTAAAGCCTAGTACATAAAGAATAGCACTAATTGTTGTTGCAACATATACTAAGTTTGTCCTTTTTTCTATTGATACCATATATCACCTATTATTATTTCTTCTCGAAAGGTAAGTATCCTAAAATACGAGCCTTTTTGATTTCTGCAGTTACAGCTCTTTGGTGTTTAGCACAGTTACCTGTGATACGAGCAGGAAGTATTTTACCTCTTTCTGTTGTGTATCTTTTTAACTGATCAGGATTCTTGTAATCAGGTGCAGCATTATTACCACAGAATCTACAAACCTTTTTTCTAAAACCGCTACGACGAGCACCACCTTTTCTAGGGCCTCTATCTTTCTTTTCGTCTTTTGCGTCATATTCTTCGCGCATTACTAATTTCTCCTTAGATCTTAAAATGGAATATCGTCTGCAAAATCTTCAGGACCTGCATCATTTGTAAAACTATCAGGAATACCTAAATCATAATTCTGATTTGAAGGTTTTGAATAATTATTTCCTGTATTTCCAAACTGCTGACTTCCATTATAATTAGAAGTAGCTTGGCCTTGATATTTTTGATTAACATTCCCATTATTAACATTCGTTTGTCGAGGCATAGAATTGGTATTCCCACTACTACCTAACAAACTCAAAGAATTAACTATGACCACTACTTTACTACGTTTTTGTCCGTTAGTTTCCCAACTCTGTTGATCTAAATATCCTTGAATAGATACTTGTTGACCTTTGGTAAGATATTGACTAACTCCTTCAGCAGCTTTTCCGAAAAAAGAACAATCAAAGAAACTCACAGAATCATTCCAAGAACCATCTTGAGCTTTTTTTCTTCGATTAACTGCAAGAGAAAACGAACAAATAGCAAAACCTGTATTTGTATAACGCATTTCACAAGGACGAGTTAATCTTCCAATTAACGCAACAATATTTAAATCAGTAGCCATATACAATCTCCATTAAACTTTATTTTTCTTTACTAACAAACAAGAATTTAATAATTGAGTTGTTTAATAAGAATTTTTTCTCGAAAGTTACAATAGATGCAGGATCTGCAGAGATTTCATAATAGAAATAATGACCTTTATCCTGTTTCTTCATTTCGTAGGCGAATAATTTTACACCCATATCTTCTTGCTTGGTGATTTCTACACCAGCAGCCTCAAACAAACTGGATACTAGCTTAAGACCAGCTTGAGTGTCTTCTTCATTTGCTCTGAAGATTACTGTGAACTCATAATTTCTCATGGTTCCTCCTTACGGACATTACGATCCACTAAAAGTGGATAAAGAGGTTTCTTTATATCATATTTCTTAAGCGATAAATAGAATATAAAGCGTGTGCTTGTCCAACCAAACACAACAAACGATACTGTTCGCTAGAAAACCGTCGGAAAATATACCGACGGTAAACTATCTAGTTCTGCTATTACAGCAAAAGCAAATTGCCTAAGAATTATTTATTCTTATGTCTGTTCTTTCTGAGTTTTTTCTTTCTCTTGTGAGTGGCAATCTTATGCTTTTTTCTTTTTCTTCCACAAGGCACTGTAGAGCTCCTTAAATATAATTTTCCGGTAAACTTATCACAACGTGATCCGGAGTAGGTTATAATTTTATTTGCTAAAGTTTGCAATAAAGAAAGGAATTTGTCAATCCAACTTTTTCAAACAAAACGCTTTATAAGCATATTAGTTTTAATATAATTATTCAAGGCTAAATTAACAAATAATATCCAATAATTTAATTTTAATTACTAATAAGTTAAATAAATATATAACATTTTTTTATTGTTATTATGATTAAAATTTGAGTATAATAAAATAGTAAAGAGGAGAAAAAAATGAAAATATTGGTATTCGGGCTAGGTGTAAATGGTGGTGGATTTGCAGCAGCAAAATATTTTCTTAAGCATAAACATCAAGTCATAGTTACAGATTTAAAAACGGAAGATTCCTTTGGAAAAATTATTAATATATTAAAAGATTTGGGGGCAATATTAAAATTAGGCGAACATAACATAGCAGATTTCTTATGGGCAGACTTAGTAATTAAGAATTCTGCAATTTTACCTAATAACAAGTATTTACAATATGCAAAAAAAATTTCCAATGATTTTTCATATCTTTTTGATAATTTTAACTTAGAAAATTTAAATATAATTGGAGTAACTGGTACAAAAGGCAAAACGACTACTACCCATGCAATTAATCATGTTTTATGTGAATTAGGATATAATTCTAAATTAGTAGGAAATATGGGAATAAGTGCCTTTGAAATTGCATCATATCTAGAAAATAATGAAGCCCCTATTGATTATCTAGTAATTGAGTTTTCTTCATGGCAATTAAGAGACACTTTCAATTATTGTGAAAAATACTTCCCATCTATAAAAATAGCAATATTTACAAATCTTTTAGAGGATCATCAAAATACTTATGATTCAATGGAAAAATATTTACAAGACAAGCTTAAACTTTTTACAAAGGATACACAAATTGCAATATGTCCTAAAGCATTTGAAAAAATAATAAAAGAAAAAACTCTTCTTAAAAAACAAAAAATTAAATTTATTGACACAAAAATAATTAATGAATTAATTAATAAACCTGAATTAATTCCAGCATATAAAGCATTAGAAGCGTTAGAAATAAAAAAAGAAATAATTTTAGAAAAATTCAATTTGTTTAAAGGAGTTGAACATAGAATCGAATGGGTAGGTATAAAAGATAATATTCTCTTTGTAAATGATAGTGCTGCAACAATTCCAGAAGCTATTGGTTTCAGCCTTTCACATTTTGAAAATAATAGTGTGCATATTATTTGCGGAGGTACTGACAAAAAGTTAA
>RZYO01000023.1 GCA_009930325.1 Spirochaetia bacterium
TAGTAATCTAATTGTAACATAAGAGGCTTTATTATTCTATAATTTACTTAACATTTGTTAGCATATTTTATTTATTTTATATTTTATACGGATTCAGGTTAATATAAATTATAAAATAAGGTTAATAACAATTCAACAATTGTTTCAAAAAAATTGTTTTTGAAAAAAACTTTATCCATATATTTACATATTTATTACCACATCTAAAAACAAGGACAAAAATGAATACTTATTCTTTATCCTATTTTGATATTAAATAATAATTCTTTTCAGAATTTTTATGAATTTGTGGAGTACCTTTCCCATTTCTAATAGCTTTTAACACACCTTTTGTATTTGTAACAAAAGTCCCCCCTAAAATAGTTATAGGAGTATTTTGATATAATTTTTCTTCCATTATCGTTGATGGGCCTAACAAGGCAACAGGGTTTCTATAATTTTCAATTCTATTTATTATATCTGAAAAAGAGTTATTAATAAAACTTGTTGCAGTTATTATCAAGGCAGAAGATTCTTGATTAACATATTTGTAAAACGATTCTTCATCTCCAATTTCTTTTCCTATATCATAGGCTTTAACAAAAACACCTTTTTCTTTAGCTTGATTTACTATTGGTTTAAAATAACCAATCATAGCAAGTTTATCTCCCACTTCTAATTTTAAATCATTAAATAATGTATTTTTATCAACTCTAAGATTGGTTTTATCAGATGCACTAAGTGCATTTATCATAGCTATTACAACTGCCCTACTTACATAATCTTTTAAATATCGCAAAGTAATTAACAAGTCATAGCAATTTTTTTGCTCATAATCTTCACTTTCTTTATATACAGTGCAACTATTTTTTGAATCTATTAAAGTACAGCAAACTCCACAACTTCCATTCTTTAACACAACCGCTGTATAACCAAGTCCAATATTTATTGTATCTACATAATTATTCTTTGCCCTTTGAGCAAAAATTTCTATTATTTTTTCATCATAATTAATCATATTTGAATAATATCATTATAAATAATATTTTTCAATAAAAAACAAATGTCAGAAACTATTATTATTTATTACAACTTTTAAAAATCATTTAATCACTTTTTAAAAATAAAAATATATGACATTATTTTTTTACTTCTTTTTTCTTAATTTAAAACATTAATATTAAACAATTAATTTATTTTTTTTATTGAATTTTTATCATTGAATTATTATCTTATTATCAAGGAAAAGGAAAATAATAGTGGAAAATTATAAAAAATATTTAGTGCTTGCTAAAGATAAAACAGATTTAAAGGCTTTTGCAAAGATACAAGAAACCATTTTTCAGTTAGAAAATGCTAAAACTGATGCATTTAATATAACTGGGCCTACTAGTCATTTATATCTATCAACTTCAAAAAAACTATTTGAGTTATATTTTGATGATGAAGATTATGAAGAAGCATTAGACATAGCAAAAGAAATATTTGAAATTTATAATACTTCTACAGATATTAAAGAAAAAAGTATTTCTATTGTAAATTTAGGTTTAGCTTATTTAAAAAATGGAAATATAGCTGAAGCAAATAAAATAGCTGAAACTTATACTTTTGATGAAAACAACCCACTCTATCCTCAATATTGTTTATTCAGAGCTACTTTAGCTCAAGTATATAAGAATAAAGATGATCAACTTCATTATTTGCATCAAGCATATAATAAAGCAATTGAAAAAAACTTTGAGAAAGAAGTAATAACAAATATTCTTCTCGCAATTGCTCTTTATTATGAAAAAATAGGTGACGAAAAACAAGCTTATAAAGCTTATCTTGAAATTTTTAATAAAGCTGGAGAAATGTCACCTTCATTTACAGATGAAGAGAGATATTCCTTCTTAATACGTCTTTCTAAATTAGCTTTAAAAAATAACAATAATTCTTTTGCAGCTGATTTACTCAGTAAAAGTAAACTTTCAATGGAGAAAAAACTCGAAGCAAAACATCCATTAACTAAAATTGTAAATAAAGAACTTGAAAATATTATTGATATTTAATTTTTCTTTATATTTACATTATTGTAATTATTATTAATTTTTAATAAGCTTTATCACAAAGGGAATGAATGTCTCCCCGGATAAAATCCAAACCGCAATTTGCTGATGACTTCTGTTAATACTAGCAGGGGTGTCGTTTTTTATACCCCTAAAGGGGTTTTTTTATGCTTTTAAGCTTAGCTTTAATCATTATTCTCGGTCTTTTATCAAAAGTAATTTTTGCTAAAATTCGTTTGCCATATATTATTGGTATGTTATTTATTGGTATTTTATTAGGACCATATGTCTTTAATATTTTAGATCCTTCAATAAATAATATTTCTGCTGATCTAAGAGAAATTGCTCTAATTATCATATTAATGAAAGCTGGATTAAGTTTAGATATTAATGATTTAAAAAAAGTTGGAAGACCTGCTATTCTATTATGTTTTATGCCTGCTACTTTTGAAATAATTGGGTATTTACTTATAGCTCCAAAATTAATTAATATTACTCTTCTTGAAGCCGGTATTATAGGTTCTGTAATGGCAGCAGTATCTCCTGCTGTTGTTGTTCCAGCAATGACAAAACTAATTGATGAAAAAAGAGGCACAAATAAGGCTATTCCACAAATGATGTTAGCCGGCTCTTCCGCAGATGATGTATATTGTATTGTAATCTTTACAGCTTTAGTTGCATTAGAAAAAGGCGGAGAGGTTCACGCCTCAGCTTTACTTAATGTACCTATTTCTATGATTACAGGAATTATTATAGGCGTAGTAAGTGGAGAATTACTCGTTAGATTTTTTAAAAAATTCCATATGAGAGATACTGTAAAAGTTCTTCTTTTATTATCAATAGGATTTTTATTTATTTCACTAGAAAGTGCTTTAAAAAATATTATACCAATATCTGGTTTATTATCAATAATTAGCCTTGGTCTTATTATCAAAGCTCACTATCCAATTCTTTCTGATAGATTAACTCCTAGATTTTCAAAACTCTGGGTTGGTGCTGAAATATTACTATTCGTTCTAGTTGGAGCATTAGTAAATATTCAATATGCTACTCATGCAGGATTTTCAATGATAATTATGATTTTTATTGGATTAGCCTTTAGAACAGTAGGAACATTTCTTGCTACTTTAAAAACTGGATTAACCGTAAAAGAACAACTATTTTGTTTGTTTAGTGAACTTCCTAAGGCTACAGTTCAAGCTGCTATGGGTGGCTTACCCTTAGCTCTTGGCTTAGCTTGTGGGAATTTAGTACTTACTTTTGCAGTCCTTGCAATATTAATTACAGCCCCACTTGGTTCATTTTTAATTTCATATTCTGGAAAAAGATTTTTATATAAAGAATAAGTCATTTAATTTATTAAAGTATTTATTATCAAAGACTAGAAAACAAGAAAACTATAAGTTAGAATAATTATAGATATAAATCTTTTATAATAGATGCAATAGAAAACTTGAGGTAACTTATGAAATATAAAATAAACAGAAAACTAAAAACTCTTCTACTCCTTTCAATAATGATTTTATTATTGTTTAATTCATGTAATAAAGCACAAAAAAAAGAAGTTCAGGAAGTTGCTTCTACAGAACAAGTCCAACCTACAAAAGTTGAAACTCCTACTCCACAGAAAGAAGAAACTCCAGCACCAATTGTTGAAAAAGTTTTTGATGATACCCAACTTGGATATAGTGTAAAAGATGATAAATTGTTTTTAAATGATAAAGAACTTCCTGCTGGTAAAATAGCTCAGACAACAAAAGAAAAAGACAGAACTACTTATAAGTTCTATGATGGTGCTGTTTTAGTTGTTAAAGACAATGGTGATATGATTATTGATTTCCCAATTGGAATTACTTTATTAGTTGATAAAGAATTTATGAATTTCAAAACATTATATAAAGGAAATCCTTTAACTAACTCAACTATTTATGATTTTATAACAGCTGATAATTGGTATACTATTAATTACGGTAATAATACTAAATTATCTTTTGACAACGACAATCTTATCTTCAAAACAAACAATCTAGAAATAAATCAATCAAGGAATTCTACTAAAACATATTTTAAAGATTTTTTAATTAGCGAAAGTCAAATTGAATTAACAGATGCACTTTCTTCAATTATTAAAGTTGATTATGTTGATGGGAATCAATTAACTCATATTATTGGGGGAAGCACTACCTTTATTTTCAAATCTGGAACATCTATTGAATCCGATGGAGATACTACTACTATTCAAAAAGATGGACAAGAAAGTGTTATAAAAGGTGATATAAAAAGTATTAATTACAACCCTGAAACTGGAGAAATTGAATTATCAACCGACCAAGAAGCTATTACTCTAAATACAGAAGGTGAAGTTATAGCTCAAAAAAGCTTAGTTATTGAAAAAGAGCCTGAAATTACAGAACCAGCGATTGAAGAAGAAACACCAATTGTTGAAGAGAGCGCAACAACTGAAGAAAACATACAAGATGAAAAGCCTATTGAGAAACAAATAATTGACGATGCTGTTTTTGATCAAGAAATTATTGGCACTTGGGATGAAGAAAATGAAATTATTAGCCCATTTAGAATTGGAGTACTTGCTAATTTCTCATTCTTACAAAAAGATTCTACTTTCTCAGATTATGGACTAAGAGGAGACTTTTTAATTGAAAATGAAGTAGTAAATGGCATTATAATTGGACTTCAAATTGGATTAGGTGCTGACCATTTTTCAACCGGCTTTTATAAACAATTAACAACTTATGCAACATTCTCACAAGAATTCACTCCAAAATATTCTAAAACTTCATATTTTTATAAAATTGGCTTAGGTTCATTAATTCCTATAACAGAAGGTGACACAGAAACACCATATTTTAAATTAGCTATATCTGCTGGTGTTAATTTCAATATTGATGAATATTGGATGTTTAGAATTGGAGCAGAAGCTGCAATTAATTATAGAACTTCATTTGTTACAAGTGAAACTGGCTTTGCTGGATTATTATATAAATTCAAATAAAATATATTTATATAAAACATATTTGGATAAAACACTCCAAAGAGAATTTTAGTTTCTTTGGAGTTTTTTATACTTATTTAAAAAAAGGATTTCCAAATTCTTATTTTTTCTTGAGTCTTTAGAGTATATGCTGGGCTTGAGGATGGTAAAGTTATATATTCCACATCTTTTTTATAATAATTAATATATCTTTTATAAAGTTTATTTGCAGTTTGCCCATTAAAAAACACTTTAATTATTGAATCATTATTTTCTATAATTCGCTTAATATCATTTACTTCTACATCTTTAATTTCACTGTCTAAAGAACCTTTTCTCTTACAAGTTTTAACGACATCCCATAATATAATATTATTTTTTTTTATAAATTCTATTTTTTCTTGATAACTATCTAAATTTGATTCATCAAAAATACTACCAAGAATAATCCAAAAACTATTATTTTTATTACCATAATATTCATTTTCTTTTAACGAAATAACACTTGGTGCAGAGCCTAAAATTAAATACTTTGGATTTTCACATAAAATTGGATTAAATCCTTCTATCATGAAATATACCTTATTGCTGCTAAAGCACAATTAATACCATCTAAGGCAGAACTTACAATTCCTCCAGCATACCCAGCACCTTCGCCACAGGGAAAGAGTCCTTTTATACTCATCAAGGTATCTTTATCTCGTAAAATTCTTACAGGTGAGCTAGTTCTTGTTTCACTAGCGATTACAATTGCATCATTATTTACAAAACCCGGAATTTTATTATTAAAAGAAATAAAACCACCCCTAAGACATTTTCCAATTTCTTTAGGGAATATTAAGTTTAAATCTTTTGACACTAAAGGTCCTAAATAACTTGACTGAGGAAGATCTTTACTTTCAACTTTATTTACAAAATCTTGAAGTCTTTGTGCTGGTGCAGCTATTCCTGATTGTACAAGATCATACGTTCTTTTTTCTATATCATGTTGAAAATTTAACATTGCTAAAGGATTATTGTCATCATTTAAATCTTCAACCCTTACTTCAGTTACTATTGCACTGTTTGCCCACTTCCCTCCTCGAGTTGAAGGACTCATACCATTAACTAAGCAATGCTCTCGTTCTGTCTGAGAAGGAACTACGAAGCCTCCAGGGCACATACAAAAAGAAAAAACACCTCTTGAATTTACATTAGAAACTAAACGATATTCAGCGGGTGGAAGATATTTCCCTCTTCCATTTTTACTTTTATATTGAACTTGGTCAATAAAAGATTGTTTGTGCTCAACTCTTACTCCAATAGCAATTGATTTTGCTTCTAAAGGAATATTTTTATCATATAATAATTGGTAAATATCTTTACAAGAATGTCCTGTAGCCAAAATAATAGGGCCATAAAAAGAATCATTATTTTCTGTTTTCAAACCAATAATTTCATCATTTTTAATGATAAGATCACTCATCTTTGTATTATAATATATTTCACCACCATTATCTAAAATAGTGTTTCTAATATTTTTAATAATTGAAGGTAATTTATCAGTTCCTAAATGAGGATGTGAGTCAGTTAAAATTGAGGAGGGAGCACCCATTTGAACAAATAAAGATAATACTTCATATATATTTCCTCTTTTCTTTGAACGAGTAAATAATTTCCCATCAGAAAAAGCTCCCGCTCCTCCTTCTCCATAGCAATAATTTGAACGCTCATTTACCTGATTCTCACGAATCATTTTTGCTACACTCTTTCTTCTATCCTCAACTTTTTCCCCTCTTTCAATTAAAATAGGAGTAAATCCATTTTCAAGTAATTTTAATCCTGCAAAAAGACCAGCAGGCCCCATTCCAACAATAAGGACTTTTTGCTTTTCACTTTTTTTAAAAACAATTGGATTATATAAAGAAGGTGCTTTTTCGCCTATATATAAACTAATTGCAATATCTATTTTTATAGGTAATCTTCTTGAATCAATACTTTTTTTTGTAATTTGAAAATCTGTTACTTTGTTTTCACTTACATTAGCTTCATAAAATGCTAGTTTTTTTATTTTTTCAATATTTTCTGCATCTTGAGCTAAAACTTTTATATTTACTTTTTTTATCATAAAAGTATATTAACAATAAAATATTTTTATGGTCAACGAACATAGCTAGTTGAAAAGGTTTTTATGATAATATAATCTAAAGTTCATATGAATATTCTATCAGTTGAAAACTTATCACTAACATTAAATGATGAACCTTTGTTTGAAAATATTAGCTTTGGTTTAGATAAACAAGATCATGTTGGTTTAATTGGAAATAATGGGCAAGGCAAAAGTACTTTATTAAAAGTATTAGCTAAAAAAATAGAGATGGACAATGGAAGTGTCTCAAAAAGCAATGAGGCAGAAATTGGATTTTTACAACAAGTTGTATCTTTTGATGAATCAGATAGTGTTTTAGATTATTTTTATAAAAGTGAAGGATATCGTTTTTCTCTTTTAAAACAATATAATCAATTATTAGATGATCCAATTAAAAATGAAAAAGAATTATCTCAATTAACTCATATATTAGAAAAAGATAATATTTGGAGTATAGAAAGCGAATTTTCTTCTATTCTAGGTGAATTAGATTTATACAATGTAAATAATAGAAAAATGAAAGAATTATCTGGAGGACAAAGAAAAAAAGTCGCTATAGCTAGAGTTCTTTGTAATAAACCAGAAATATTATTTCTCGATGAACCTACAAACCATTTAGATATTAAAACAATTGAATGGCTTCAAAAGTATTTAGCATCTAGCACAATGACCATTATTGTAGTAACTCATGATAGATATTTTTTAAATGCCGTTTGTAATAAAATATTTGAATTATATAATTCTCAACTATTCATTCATCCAGGCAATTATAATGAATATATAGAAAGGAAAGCTAAAAGGCTTATTGATGAACAAAAATATCAAGATAGACTAACCACAATATTAAGAAGAGAAGTTGAATGGCTTAAAAGAGGCCCTCAAGCAAGAACTTCAAAAGATGGTAACAGAATTGACAGAATAAAAGAGATGCAGAGTGAACAAAAAAATGTTGATGAAAAAAATCAAAATAAATTCTCTTCTTCAAATAGATATATTGGTAAAAAAATACTAGAAGTAACAAATATTTCAAAAGCATATAATAATAAACAAGTTTTTACTGACTTTACTTTCTCTTTTACAAAAGATATGAGAATAGGTATTATTGGAGATAATGGCAGTGGAAAATCAACACTACTTGATGTTATTACTAAAAATGTTGAAACTGACACTGGCCTTGTTGATATTGGTGTTAACACTGTTTTTGGGTATTACGACCAAAATGGAAGAAATTTGATAAGCAATAAAACAGTACTTGAATATGTAGAAGACATTTCTGACAGAATCACTCTTTCTGAGAAAAATGAAGTTACCGCTGCTAGATTTTTAGAGCTTTTTAATTTCCCAACAAAACTACATAGACTCCCCATATCTACTCTTTCAGGAGGACAAAAAAGACGTCTTTACTTGTTATCACAACTAATTAAAAACCCTAATTTTCTAATATTAGATGAACCAACAAATGATTTGGATGTTGCTACAATAGAAAATTTAGAAAACTATATTGAGGATTTTTTTGGTTGTAGTATTGTTGTATCTCATGATAGAGCTTTTTTAGATCGAACTTGTGATTATTTGTTTATAATTAAAGATAATGAAATAAAACAATTTGCAGGGAACTACTCAAATTATTTAGATGCATTAATTACTGAAGAAAAAGAAAAAAAACAAAAAGAGTCAACTTCTAATTATAAAGATAATAAAACTAGAAAAAAAGGATTAACATTTAAAGAAAAGATTGAATTAAAAGAATTACCTGATAAAATTGAAAAACTTGAAAATATCATTTCTGAATTAGAAAATAGCTTTAATTCAATAGAAGAAACAAAACTCGGGACTTTAGAAGAAAGAACGAAATTATATGATTCCAAAAAAATTGAACTTGAAGATTTAGAAACAAGATGGCTCGAATTGCTTGAAAAAGAAGAAGAAAATTAACCTTTAAGCATTTTTAAGAAATCCTTTGAATTCATAGGTTTTGCAAAATAATAGCCCTGAGCTTTTTTGCAACCTATTTCTTTTAAATTATTAATATCTTCAAGTGTTTCAACACCTTCTGCAATCAAATCTAAATTTAGTTCTTGAGCAATATTCACAATTAACTTTAAAATACTTTTATTGTGTTTAGAATCTGCTGATTTCTTATTTAAAAATAATAAATCTAGTTTAATAATATCTACTGGAACTTCACTTAGCATATTTAATGAAGAATAGCCAGAACCAAAATCATCCATTTCAATTATAAACCCTTCTTTTGATAAATTACCAATTACCTGAGCCAATTGATTATGTGTTTGAGCGTAAGCTGTTTCAGTTATTTCTAAATGTAACTGATCTGTATTTAAATCATATTTTGAAATCAATTCCAATAAGTTACTAATCAAGTCTTCACTATATATATCATTTCTTGAAACGTTTACAGAAATAGGGACAACTTGAATTCCTAAATCCATCCATTCCTTAGTTTGACGACAAACTTCTTCCCAAACATACATATCTAATTTTGTAATGAATCCATTTTTTTCAAATAAAGGGATAAAATCACCAGGACTCATAAATCCATATTTAGGGTGTATCCATCTAACTAAAGCTTCAGCACCAATAATTTCATTTGTAGCTATATCCCATTTTGGTTGATAATATACAATAAATTGAGACTCATTAATTGCATCATCCATTTGAGATGTAATAATTTGCTCTTTTTTTAATCTATCAAACATTTCATCATTAAAGGTTGAAAAATATTTTTTATATCTTCCTTTAATTGTTTCTAACGCCATCTTAGACCAGTCACACATTGTAGCAAGGGGAATTGTTCTATCTTTAATTTCATAAATACCAAATTGAATACTTAATGGTAAATTAACAGGAGGATTTTCTTTAAACTTAGCAATTACTTCATCTAAATAAGCTTCATCTAATGGAGCCGGAATCAAAGCTTGGAATCTGTCTCCTGAAAATCTAGCAATTATTGAATCATCTTTAAATAAAAAATTTAATATATCAGTTACAAATAATAATACTTTATCACCATTTTGGTAGCCAGCAAATTGGTTTATTACTTTAAATTGTACAATATCTACACAAAGTATTAAATAATTAATATCTAAGTTCTCGTCTATTGCCTTCCTAGCCTTTACATAAAAACCTTCTTTATTTAAAAGGTTTGTTAAAGAATCATGTTGAACAGCTGTAATAAAGCTTTCATTTTCTCTTAATGTAATTATATTTTTTAATCTTCTTAATATAACTTTTGGACTATATGGCTTTGTTAAAAAATCAGTTGCGCCCATTTCCAAGCAAGCTATTTCAGCATCTAAACTGCTATGAGTAGTTTGAACTATGATTGGAATATTACATAATTCCTTGTTATGTTTTCTTCTCTCTAAAAATTCATATCCATTTAATACGGGCATGTTTAAATCTAGTAAAATAGCTGATACTTCACCACAATAATCTTGTAAATAATCAAGTGCTTGTTGGCCATTTTCAACCCCAGCAACTCTATATTCATCAGATAATATTTTTGTTAATAGCGTTCTATTAATATTATTATCGTCTACAACTAAGATCAAACGCTTACTCAAAGAATACCCCTTATTCTGTTAATACAACTTATCTTAAGAAGATTTTCATAACTATTTACTACTTTATAATGATAATTCTGTTTTGTAAATAATTTTATATTGAATAATTCTATCATTTCAGAAAGAAAATAGCACTAAATTGATTCTATCCCCAATTATAATTGGGTTTTGCCTACTAATATTAGAAAGAATATAGTCATAAACAGTGTCTAAATATATATGCGAGTTTTGTACAGTTGGAACTACATCTGTAACATTTCCTATTCCACTTTCAAAAGTATATCCAAGGGACTTTAATAAATAGTAGGTAAACAAACTATTTTTATGTTGTGTTTGTAAATCTGAAGTTGGATATGATAATTTATCACTCAAAGTAGAGGTTATTACAATTAAATTATTATTCTTATTTTGTTTTTCATAATTAAAAAAATTATTATATAAGGTTGAAAGTCTATTCAAATAATTTGTTGTAGCTTTATTCATAGTAATATTACTTTCATAAATCATATTCCCACTAAAGCAAGAATCTAAAATGACTAAAACATTAGAATCTAACAGAGTTAATTTTTCATTAAGCAAATCAAGAGAATATGATTCTCTATCTTGCTCATCATATTCTTTCGGCAATCGTAAAGATCCATTACTATCTTCCCCATGTCCACTAAAATAAAAAATAACAATGTCAGTTTTATTTATAGGTGAAACATTTTTTAAATTACCAAAACTATTATATTGCGAAGTCAAACTATATGAATCATCAAAATTTCCATCATATACTTTTGCACTAATATTTTCTTTATTTTTTAGCTGATCTAATACTAAATTTATATTAGCTTTATTAGGATAATTTGAAATTGGAATATCTATTGAATATTGCTGAAGAAAAGGAATATATAGAAATTCTCGATTACTTCGATTTGATAAAGAAGAGAGAGTATAAGCTAGTTCTCTTAAATCATTTGGAGGATTTTCTAATCCATTATCTGTATCAGATAAGCCAGATTCATCTAAATAATCAAGTGCTACACCAATTAAAATAATTCTTCCCTTTTCACTAGGATATATTAATTCACACCCACATAAAATGAGAATAAATAGTGATATAATCATAAATTGAATAAATTTATTTTTTTTCATTTATATCCTCTTAATATAAATATATCAGAGAATTAGAAAGAATACAAAGAATAAAAAAATACCGGTCATTACTGACCGGCAAATAAATTACAAATTAATTATTTGATTCTGTTTGTAGCGTCTTTCATTAATTCATCAAGTTTTGCACTTGGATTTTCGAATTTAGCTAAGAAAATCATAGCTGCAATGATATAAGGTTTATAACTTGCTTCTTTATATAAAGGAACAATATATTTATCAAATACTGATGCATCAACTTCACCTTGTTCACAAGAAACACCTGTGATATCAGCTGGTAAACAGTGCATGTATAATGCTTTACCATCTTTTGTTAATTTCATCATTTCTTCAGTACAAGCCCAATCTTTAAATTTAGCATTGTTTAATAAACATTGGTTTTCAAGAGCATCAAGATCATCAAATTTCTTATCTTCAACAAGCTTTGTTCTTTCTTCCATGATATGGAATGGAGCCCAGCTCTTTGGATAAACGATATCTGCATCTTTGAAAGCTTCTTCCATTGAATTAACTTTCTTGTATGAACCACCGCTTTTCTTTGCGTTTTCTTTTGCAACTTCTTCAACTTCTGGCATTACATCATAGCCTTCTGGATGAGCTAATACAACGTCCATACCAAATCTTGTGAATAAACCAATAATACCTTGAGGTACTGATAATGGTTTACCATATGAAGGACTGTATGCCCAAGTCATTGCAATTTTTTTACCCTTTAGGTTTTCAACTCCACCAAATTCGTTAATTACATGAAGCATATCAGCCATTGATTGTGTTGGATGGTCAATATCACATTGTAGGTTAACTAAGGTTGGTCTTTGTTCTAGTACGTCATCTTCAAAACCTTCTTGTACAGCTTGAGCAACGTTCTTTTGGTAAGTATGTCCTTTACCGATATACATGTCATCTCTGATACCAATAACATCTGCCATGAAGCTAATCATGTTTGCTGTTTCACGAACAGTTTCACCGTGAGCAATTTGGCTCTTCTTTTCATCTAAATCTTGAACTGCTAAACCTAAAAGGTTACAAGCACTTGAGAAAGAGAAACGAGTTCTAGTTGAATTATCACGGAAGATAGAAATAGCAAGACCACTATCAAAAACTTTTGTAGAAATGTTATTTTCTCTTAGACCACGGAGAATCTCCGCAACCTTAAATACTGCCTCGATTTCATCATCACTTTCTTTCCATGTATGGAAGAAGTCATTAAGGTACATGTTCTTTGTATCAAGAGCACCTAGCTCTTTAATCATTTGCTTAATTAAAGCCTTATCTTTTTTCATAAGAGATTCTCCTTAGAATAGTTGATTGAATGAGTGTACTATATCATGTACACTCATTCTTGTAAAGTTTTTTTGTTGCGTTTTGTTGCAATATTTTATTTAATTTTTCCCATTTCTCTTAAAATCTTTTCAGGAGTAAAAGGCCAACTTCTACACCAAACACCAACGGCATCATTAATAGCAATTGCAATTGCAGGAGCTGCTCCATTAGTTGCTATCTCTGATATAGATTTTGCGCCATAAGGGCCTTCAATATCATCAATATCAATTAATTTAACTTTAAAATCATCAGGCATTTCATTAATCATTGGTGGGCAGTAATCAGTGAAATTTGCATTTAAAGGATTACCATTTTTATCATAGTCAATGCCTTCATATAATGAATGACCAATAGATTTTAAAGCAGCACCATAAATTTGACATTCTGCTAATTCTGGGTTAATTGGAGTTCCTGCATCCTGTAATGCATAGAATTTTTCTACTTTAACTTCACCAGTTTTTGTATTTACTGCGACTTGAGCAAAATGAGCTCCATAAGGAATTGAGTTTACCATTGTAGTAAAGGAACCTTTACCCATAATTTGCCCATTTCCTGTACCAGAGAGAGCTGTGTGACACATTGTAGCATAATCTAATTCTGCACCAGTTTTACTACTTACAACTTTTCCTGGATAATCAACATATAAATCATCTATATTTTCTTCCATTTGGAAAGCTGCTTCTTTTAAAATAGCTTTTACTAAATCTTCTGCTGCTAGACGAGAAGCATTTCCTGAGAAATAAGTTCCACTTGAAGCATATGCTCCTGTATCAAATGTAGTAGAATCAGTATCACCACTTGTAACAGAAATTTTATCTAGAGGTACTTTTAAATTTTCACAAGCAACTTTTGCACTTATTGTATCTAAGCCTGTTCCTAAATCAGCTCCACCACTGAATAATTCAACTGAACCATCAGTTGTTAATTTTGCCCAAGCATTTGAATGGTCTAATCCTGGTAAGCCAGAGCCTTGTTGAATAATAGCAAAACCTTTTCCTACTTTCCAATCAGAATTTTTACACTCTTCTTTTTTGCCCCAATTAATCATCTTAGCGCCTTCTTCAATTGCTTGAGATAAGCCACAAGATCCAACTGGTACAACATTACCTTCTCTTCCTTCACCTAAACCACGAAGAATTTCTAGCATATAGCCTTCTTCTACATGATTTTTTCTAATTACATCAAGATAATCAAGATTTAATTCTTTTGCTAATTCAGCTATTGTACACATCATTGCATAAGTACCTTTTGGAGCACCATAACCTTGATAAGCTCCTACCATTGCAATATTTGTATAATATGTAATTACATCAAATCTCATATTATCAACTTTGAATAAAGGTAATACTTTTGAACATGCATTCATAGGAACAGTTAAACAATGTTGACCATAACAACCTGTATTTGCTTCAACTAGCATATCAATTGCTGTAATTTTACCATCTTTATTTCCACCCAATTTTACTTTTAATTTCATTGGATGACGAGTAGCTGAAGTTAAGAATTGTTCTTCTCTAGTATTTTGATAGAAAATATCTAGACCGGTATCCCAAACTGCAAATCCAACAAGATCTTCAACAGTAACATCTTGTTTTGATCCATAACCACCACCAACTCTTTCTTTTATTACTCTTACTTTATTATGAGGGATATCACATAAGCGAGCTACTACACGTCTTACATGGAATGGTACTTGAGTAGAGGTATGTAGAACTAATCTTCCTAAATCGATTTTACCAAAACAAACTGAATGTTCTAATGGAGTACATTGAATTTGATTAGTACGATAAGTTCTTTCAATTACACAATCAGATTCTTTAAATGCTTTTTCAACATCACCAATAGAACCCTTTGCTTCAGAAGCAATATTCTTTTTAATATTACCATGAATTGGGAAAGGATAATGTACAATACCATCTCTTGGATCACAATCTTTATTTATTTCATCTAAATTATCTGGAGCACCAACACCAAAAGAAATTTTACTATTATGAATAATTGGAGCATCTTTGGCTTGAGCTTCTTCGACTGTTAAAACAGGTTTTAATACTTCATATTCAACTTTAATTAAATCTCTAGCTTTAATTGCTGTTTCTTTATCTTTTGCTACAATAGCTGCAACTCTATCTCCAACCATTCTAACTTTTTCATTAAATAATCTCTTATCATGAGGAGAAGGTTCTGGAGCACCTTGTCCCGCGTGAGTATAATGAGTTTGAGGAGTATTTAAATGAGTATAGATTTTATCTACACCATCTAATTTTTCAGCTTCGCTTGTATCGATACTCTTAATATATGCATGAGCATGAGGAGATCTTAATACAACAAGAGCATGTGCATTAACACTTACTTTATCTTCTGTAAAACATTTATCTCCAGTTACTAAAGAAGCACCATCAATTTTACCGATAGTTTTACCAACATATTTTAATTGTTCTCTATATTCTTGAGCAATCTTAGTTTTATATTTTCCAGTATCTCTTAATTCAGTAGCTAATTTTACAGCTAAATAATAATTTTCATAACCTGCATCACGAATAAATAAAGAAGTTAATACATCTTTAATTTGTTCTTTTGTTGGATATTCAACATGTTCAAGTAGCCAAGTCAATAATAATGCAGCAGCTGGAGCATTATATGCTGATTGAACAATACCAGCGTCAATCATAGCTCTTTGAACATAGCTTAAATTTCTATAAGTTCCTAAACTTTCAGCTGTTCTTATTTCTTTCCCTTCAACTTGTAAAGGAGAAATAAGGTTTGAAAAAGCTGGGATATCATCAATAATAACAGTATCTGATCCAGCAAAGCCTTCTGCATTATCACTATCTCTTACTGTGTTATAACCAGCTGCAAACAATGCATCTCTTAAGCTCATACCTTCTTCAAAACGTAAATCTATATTTTTTCCATTAATATTACATTTAACAAAATTCATTATTTTGAACCTCCTTTTGCAACATCAAACATTTGTGCAACTGCTACGGATGTAATATATTTTTTATATGAGGCTGAGCCTGTTAAATCATCTTTTGCATTAATTGCATTTGCTATTGCAAATTCTACATCAGCGCTTGAATTAAAAACACCATTTTCTATTGCATTTTCAACTTCACTAAATCTTTCAATTCCTGTGCCTTTGATTGCTGCAAATATTCTAACTTCACTTAACTTTGAATTTGATACTTTTGCGCCAAAAGCTACTGTAACTGAAGAATGAGCATGTGTTGTTTTAGCAAATCTTTTTGATAAAACAATTCTATTGTCTTCTCTTGGCAATATTATTGCTACTAATAGAGTATTTGAAAAAGAATCATGATTAGAATGATATTCTCTAATTGGAAGATTATCTTCAGTAAATACACCCTTAGAAGTAAGACCAGAGGTCAACAATCTAGCTTTTGCAGCTAATAAAGTAGGCATAAGATAAGAATCATCACTTCCAAAAGCTAAGTTACCGCCAACAGTTGCAACATTTCTTAATGTTCTAGAAGCACAAAATTTTGCTGCTTCTTTCAAGTAGTCTGGAATATCTTTTGATTCAATTAAGGCTTGTAATGTTACACAAGCTCCTATTTTTACACCATCTTTTGTTACTTTTATTTCATCTAAACCTAAACCTTCAAGACTAATAGCGCCTTCAAATTTTAAATTAGAATTTAGTCTATTAATTTCTGTTCCGCCAGCATAAAAAGCATAATCAGGATTTTCTTTTTTCTTAATTAAAGCTTCTTTTACATCATTAACTTTTAATAAATATTTTATCATTATCTAATTACTCCTGCTCTTTTGAGCAAATTCTCGCTTACTTCTCTTCCTTTCTTAGCAAGTTCATTTTCATCATAACCGACTAAGTTTCCATCGTCGACTACAACCTTACCATTTACAATTGTATAAGCAGTATTATGATTTGTTCCACAGAACAATAAAGAAGCAGTGCTGTCACTATGAGAGCCAGCATATGGCAAAGTAGATACATCAAAGATTGCAATATCAGCTTGCCAACCTTCTTCTAATATGCCAACTTGGTCAAAGCCAAGCATTTTTGCTCCACCTAAGGTACCCATTGTAAATATATCTGATGCAGTCACAGCTGCAGCACCATATTTTACTCTTTGTAGCAATAATGCATTTCTCAATTCACCAAGCATATCAGAACTATCATTACTTGCAGATCCGTCTACTGCAATACCTACATTTATACCTAATTCTTTCATATCCTTTACTCGACATATTCCACTTCCAAGTCTCATGTTACTTGATGGGCAATGTGCGATATGACATCCGGTTTCTTGTAAATATTGTAACTCATTATCATTAAAATGTATACCATGAGCGAAGAACACATCGTTTCCGACCATATCACATTCTTTCATTAATTCAACAGGTCTACAACCATACATTTGATTACAGAAATCTGCTTCATCATAGGTTTCACATAAATGAGTATGAATTCTAGCTCCATATTTTCTAGCTAAATTACAAGATTCTTTCATTAAATCTTTAGTAACAGAAAAAGGAGAACAAGGTGCTAATACTATCTTGTGCATAGCATCTCCACCTTCTTGATGATATTGTTTTATACATCTTTCACTATCTTCTAATATTTCATCTGTAGTTTGAACAACAGAATCTGGTGGTAAACCACCGTCTTTTTTAGAAAGACTCATTGAGCCACGAGTTGGAGAAAATCTCATTCCTAAACGATCAGATGCTTCAAATTGAAGACCCATTAAATCGCCTTTAAATCCTCTAGGATACAAATAATGATGATCGGTAGAAGTTGTACATCCTGTTTTTAATAATTCACCAATAGCTAAACAACTACTTGTATAAACAGCTTCTTCATCTATATGTTTCCAAATATCATATAAATAAACTAACCAATCAAATAATTCTGCATTCTGAACTGCAGGCAAATTTCTTGTTAATGTTTGATAAAAATGATGATGCGTATTAACCATTCCAGGAATAACTACATGGTTTGAACAATTAATTATCCTTACATCTGAGTCAACTTTTGCATTTCCCTCTTTATATATTTTTTTAACTTTTCCATCTTCAATTAATAAATCAGCACCTGATAGTGATGGTTTATCAAAGCTTGTTTGAAGACAATGAATATCTTTTAGTAATATCTTTTTAGACATTTTATGCTCCTCGTGCTCTAATAATAAGTTTTTTTAAAAAAGACTAATTAAACTTTTACGATAATATTTAAATATTTCATTATATTTTATAAAAATAAATGATACATCTAACTTAATACAGCCGTAGCATATAGCCACGGCTGTTTAGCAAATAACAAAAATTATTTTTCTAGGCTATAAGGAAGCATAGCATAGAATGCAGCACAAATTTCTAAGTCTTTAACACGAGTAATTTCGTTAGGAGCATGAGCTTGACATTCATCACCAGGGCCAAATCCAATTGCTGGAATCTTATGACGACCTGTTGTTGCTACACAGTTTGTTGAGAAAGTCCATTTGTCAACTACTGGAGCTTCATTAAATAATGCTTTATGAGCTGCAACACCTGCTTGAACTATTTTATGATCTTCATCAATTTTCCAGGTTGGGAAGTATAATTCTTGTGAATATTCTTTTTTAGTCCAGCCTGTTTTACCATAATTAGGCATTTCAACAATAATATCTTCTTTCTTATCACCAGTTGCTTTTGAAACATATTCTAATACTTGAGAAATAGCTAAATCAGCATCTTCACCCCAAGTTAGACGTCTGTCACAATATAACATTGCATAGTCAGCTACAGCACATTGTGAAGGACCTTTTACATCCATTTGACTTACTGTGATAGTTCCTTTTCCTAAGAAATTTTCATCATCTGGTTGTAAATCTTCGTTTAATTGTTCAATAGCTAAAGCTGCACGAGAAGCTTTATAAGCTGCACTTACACCTCTTTCTGGAGCACTACCATGACAAGAGATACCTT
Organism: Spirochaetia bacterium; assembly: GCA_009930325.1. Taxonomy (GTDB): domain Bacteria; phylum Spirochaetota; class Spirochaetia; order Sphaerochaetales; family Sphaerochaetaceae; genus Pleomorphochaeta. The sequence goes on from RZYO01000023.1 coordinate 19,162, forward strand.
TTAGAATTACTCTAATTTCCATACGACCACGGTGACCTCTGTATAATCTACAAGTTGTTGGTTCAGTAGAAACAACAAAGTCTGGTTTGAAGTTTTCTTCTTCAATTAAATATTTCCAACACATACCATCACAATCTTCTTCCATTACAGTAAAAGTGAAGTAACAAGTATATTCACCAGCATAGCCTAATTCTTTTAAAATACGACCAGCTGTAATCATTGAAGCTGCGCCACCTTTTTGGTCAGAAGTACCACGACCTAATACTAAACCATCTTTGATTTCTCCTGAGAATGGATCAAAATCCCAGTTTTTCATATTTCCAACTTCAACTGTATCAATATGAGCATCAAATGCGATTTTTTTAGGACCATTACCTACTCTACCAATAACAGAACCTAGACCATCAATTCTAACTTCGTCAAAATTTGCTTCTTTGCATAATTCAACAATAAGACGACATACATCTTCTTCTTGGCTACTGTAACTCTTTGCTTGGACCATTTTAGAAAGGTTTAATGCTGTGTAATCTGAATACTCAGCTGCTTTTGCTAAAATTTGTTCATTAATTGTCATTTGTGTTTCTCCTTGGCTAAATGCCTTATTTATAATTCAATTTAATTTTTAAAATTATGGTGCTAAAGTATCAACTTTTTCCCATACTCTTTTTGCTACTTCACTTGCTTTTTTGTAAATTTCTTCAACATCAATTCCAACAAATTCACGGTTATCATAAACTAGATTTCCATTTATCATTACAGAATGAACGCTATTTGAACTCATACCCCATACAAAATGACCAGCGGCATTACCACTTACTAATGGTGTTGGGCTATGATAATCTAATAGTGTTAAATCAGCTTTATAACCTTCTTTAACTTCACCATATTTTCCATCAAAATATGTCTCTATTAGACTATTACCTCTATTTAATGCATTTACAAAATTATTTGGCCACCATGGTCCTTTTTCGTCCCTATGTTCAAAGAATGCAATTTTTAACTCTTCAAACATATTTCCACCGCAACCGTCAGTTCCAATTATCAATTTATCAACCATTGGTAATTTATTGTTATAACCAATTTGGTTATTCATATTACTTCTTGGATTATGTGCAAAGAAACATTTATGATTATTTAAAGTCTTAATTTCTTCTTCACTTAAATATATTCCATGAACTAATAAACTATTTTCTTGAAGTAAATCAAAGTCTTCTAATCTTGCAACGATATCTTTTCCATACATGTGATGTGAATGGATTTGATCGTAATCCCCTTCAGCAACATGAAGATGAATTCCAGCACCTGTTGTTCTACATGCTTCACTCATTAACTTTAGGCCTTCATCAGGAATAGTAAATGGAGCGTGTCCTCCAATCATTGCTTTTACCATATCAGAGGTTCCACTAGTTGCAAAATCTACATTTTCTTGTACACCAGCTTCAACTTCTTTCATTCCACCATTTCTATCAGTTACTTCATAACAAGTCATACCTCTTAGGCCGACTTCTTCCATACCTTTTTTAATAGTAGATAAAGAACCTTTAATATATGAAGGACTAGCATGATGATCAACAACACTAGTTGTACCAGCTGCAATTGCATCTAAAGAACAAATTAAAGAAGAATAATAACAAGCTTCTTCATCTAATGCTCTATCTAATCTCCACCACCATTCTCTTAAAATTTGAATTAAATCTGTTTGAGGACCTGCATTAACAAGCATCCCTCTTGATAATCCACTATAATAATGATGGTGTGCACAAACATTACCTGGCATTAAAGTTTTACCTTTAGCATTAATAATATTTGCACCTTCACTTACTAAATCTTTACCAATACGGGCGATTTTATCGCCCTTTATTAGTACATCCACACCTTCAACCACCTCGAAAGGAGCTTTGGTTTGCATTATTCTTACATTTTTAAATAGTGTATCCATTACTTATTCCTATTGATCTACTTCGCCTAAAAGGTAACTGTAAGATAAGAAGATTTCTTCAATTATTGCAGCTACTTCTTCACTTACGCCTTCATCTCCTTCTAGCATTCCTTCTGAATTGATTTCACATTCATAAAGTTTTCCTTCAAGTCTTACTAGAACATCTGAACCACTTACTAAGAAACCAGGGTTAGTTGAATTATCAAAATCATCACGTCTTGAGAAGAGTGTTAATTTTTCTTTATAAGGAGCTTGGTTGTATGGACAGAAGGTTCCACAGTTTCCACATTCATTACAATAAGCATCAATGTGAACAATTTGGAAAGGATCTTCAAATACACCAGAGTTTCTTACATCAATGGCTACGTTTGCTCTATTTGGACAAACTTCAACACATTTATTACAAAGATATGAACATTCATTACATCTCATTGCTTCATTTTCTAAGAAATCTTTAGTATCTTTATCAATTGGTAATGTAACATTACTTTTCTTTACTCTTAATTCTTTAAAGTATTGATCTTCTTGTGCTGTTAATTCTTCGATGTTAACATCTTCATCGTCGTGGCAACCACATTCACAATGTTCATCATGTTCTTCATCATCTTCAAAATCTTCTTCATCCATTGAATCAAGTACTTTATCAATACAAGCATCAACAGCTTTTCTAGCTGAAGCAATTGCTTCAACAACAGTTAAAGGACCACTTTGCATATCACCAATCATATAAACATCTTCAATTTCAGATTCTAATGTTTCTTTGTTATAAACAACTTTTCCTCTTTCATTTATTGGAAGTCCATAATAATTAACATCTTCTTCATCTACATGAGATGCGATTGCACTAATGATATTATCACAATCAATTTGGAAAGTTTCATTAGTAGGAACTGGGCGACGACGTCCTGATTCATCAGGTTCTCCTAATTCCATTTTAACTAATGTCAATTTACCATCTTTGTATTCACTTGGATTAGTTAGCAATTCAAATTTAATACCATCTTCAATAGCAAATTCATATTCTTCTTTATCCGCTGGCATTTCTGCTAAGCTTCTTCTATAAACAATAGTTACATCTTCAACGCCTTCAACACGCTTTGCAGCACGAGCTGTATCCATTGCAACATTACCTGCACCTAAAACAACTACATGTTTTCCAAGACGAGCTTCATCACTACCACGTCTAAATGCACGTAAGAAAGGAAGAGCTTCTCTTAAAATAGAATCGCCACCTTTTAGTGAATATGGGTTATCTTTTTCTGTACCAATTGCAAAGAAAATATAATCAAATCCTGCTTCTTTTAAAGTTTCAATTTTTGTTTCTTCTTTAGATACACCAAATTTAAATTCAACACCATGAGCTTTAATGAATTCAACATCACTATTGATTGCTTCTTCAGGAATTCTAAATGATGGGATAACATTCATTACAACACCACCAGCTGTTTTTTCTTTTTCATAAACAGTTACTTGGAAACCTGATCTTGCTAAGAACATAGCAGCTGAAAGACCTGCAGGTCCTGCACCAATAATTGCAGCTTTATAATCTGAAGTTTCAGTAGGAGCTTGCCACATTTCTTTAAATTCTTTAAATCCATTTTCAACAGCTTGTTTTTTGATTTCACGGATTTGAACTGTACCTTCATAATCCATTCTTGTACAATGAAGTTGACATTGATGATCACAGATTGTACCGGTTATATAGGGAAGTGGGTTTTTTAAATAAATTACAGCTAAAGCATCTGCATATCTACCTTCACCCATTAATGCAACATAATCAGGTACATCTTGATGAATAGGACAAGCTTCAACACAAGGAGCAACATAACAATCTGTTAAAGGTAAATCTCTATAAACTTGAGCTCTATCTGTTCCTCTAAATGCTTTTTCAATATATTCGCTTTCAAGACATTTTTTTGCTAATTCATTTAACTTATCAACATCAATTTTCTTCATATTCCAAGCAGAACTTCTATCAAGAATATTAGCCATTTGAACCATTCTTGAATATCCACCAGGATGAAGCATATCTGTTGCAACAGTAATTGGTCTAATTCCTGTTTCAAAAATATCAGTAATAGTTAGAGCATTTGCTCCACCTGAATAAGAAACTGGTAATTCACCATTAAATTCAGTAGATAATTTAGCTGCTACATTTACAGAAATTGGCATAAGAGCTCTACCACTCATATACATTTCATCCCCAGGTAATTGGCCTTGATCATTTACTGAGCCTAAAGTATTTGTTAATTTTACACCAAAACCTCTACCTTCTTTCTTAGCTAAATCAACTAATCTATGAAGCATGCTAATTGCATCATCATATTGTAAGTCATGATCGAAAGAATCTCTTGATAAGTGTAGATACTCATATCCTAATTTGTCTAAAATATTTCTAACACCATCGTAGCCTAATAAAGTTGGGTTTAATTTTACAAAAGTATCAATCTTCTTTTCAGTTAACATATAATTACAAATTGCTTCGATTTCTTTTGGAGGACAACCATGCATTGTACTAATTGTAACTGATTCACAAATCTTATTTGAAATATGATTTGTTAGATTATCAGCAAGTTTTTCTTCTAATCCTGAGAAAGAAGTTCCTGCAAATAAATCTCCATCTTTCAATAAAGAATTTAATTCTTCTAAATATTCATTAAAACGTTCATCTTTACTTCCATCCATCATTGAATTGATGAATTGTTGCATTCTGTCAGTTTTAATTCCTTCTAAATTATAACCAACACTCATATTGAAAATAAATGTAGGGTCAGTAACTTTTCCATCATTTAAAAGAGCTTCAATTAAGTGACAAATAATCCATGATTTTGCATATTCATCCCAAGCTTTTTCTAATGTATATTCAGTAGACCATTCTACATTATAACCTTCATCACGAGCATCGATACAAGGTTTAGCAATTTCTAATCTATCCATAATTTGGACAGTTTTTAGCTCAATAAATCGAGCTCCTGCTAGGTAACTTGTAATTATGTTTTGAGCTAACTGAGTATGAGGACCTGCAGCTGGGCCAACATAAGTTGTACAGCTTTGGTTAAAAACATTGCCCTTTTTATCTCTTTTATCAACAAAAAATTGGTCTTTTGATAAAGAGAATATTGAACTTTGATTTTTATATTCACCTAATACTCTGTTAATTAATTCCCCAAAAGGAACCGGACGCATAATGTCTCCCATATGTTACTCCTTGATTTTCCATGTTAAGCTAGAAATAATTACCCTAGCCCATATCTATTGTAATAAGAAATCTTATGTTGTCAACATTTTTTTGCAACAAATTGCAACATTGCTTCTTATGATGTTTTAATATAGGGAAATTAACATATGTATACAAGCATAAATATAGTGTTTTCTTGTGTTTTTTTATGAATTTGAAATTTTTGATAAAATAAAATACTATATAACTCATTTATTTTTATAAGAATATAGTTTATTTACTGATTTTCACATTAAACTTTGTCTTCAAAAAAAATATCAATTTACAATTACTATATATTTGTAAATTGATATTTGATTATTATTTTTCTACTTCTTTTTAACTTCAATTATGTTTGTTAAAATAATAATAATAATAGAAAATAAAAGAACTAATAAAGGTAAAAATTTATAACCAAATTTCAGCATAATTATACCAACTATTGGAGGCATGAAAGCTGAACCCATATAAGCTGAAGCCATTTGAAATCCTATTATCTTAGGACTCAACTCAGAACCAAATCTTCTAGGAGTTCTATGAATCATAGATGGATACAAGGGAGCAAATCCTAAACCAATTACTAATACACTAATTGCTGAAACATTACTATTAAAATTCAAAAGCATTAACAATCCAGCAAGAGACGAAATAATGGCACTATAGTAAATCATATTTACTGTTTTTATTCTTTCTGAAATAAAACCTGAAATCAATCTTCCTGAAGTTATTCCTATAAAAAATAATGAAGAAATTCTAGCTCCCATTGCTGGTGTAAAATTTAAATAGTTTACACTATAAGTTGAAACCCAAACTAACATTGAAGTTTCAATAGAACAATAGAAGAAAAAAGCTAACATAGCTAAATAAGAAGTCCAATCTCTAGATGTTCCTTTTATTATATTTAATACTTCTTTTCCATCAATTATTTTTGTCTTATTTTTTTCTTCTTTATCAAATTTCTTAATAAAGAAAAATTGAATAATTGCAAGAGATAATTGAATAGAAGCTATAATCCTATATCCAAGTTGGTAATTATTCGAAGATAATCCAATACTAAGAATTAATGGACCTAATGTTGCTCCTAAGCCCCAAAAGGCATGTAGAAAAGACATATGATTTGACTCATATTTTAATGCAACATAATTATTAATTGCAGAATCAATAGCTCCTGCCCCTAATCCTAAAACAATTGATAATGGAATTAACAACCAAAAAGATGTAGAAAAAGAATATCCAAATAATGCAAGAGAAGTCATTAATGTTGATATTGAAATAGTTTTACCTGTTCCTAAATGTTTATTTAACCACATTGCAGATAAAGAAGATATTACAGTACATATACAAGTAGTAAATGATAGTATTCCAGCATATTCTGTTGGTACATTTAATACAGAATGTAATATTGGCCAAGCTGAACCTAATAAACTATCAGGTAAACCAAGAGATATGAAAGTGATATAAATAATTACTAATAAAATGGTCATAAAAAAAACACCTTTGTAAAAATTATCAATTTTATAGAAAAGTTTAAATAAAATTATTTTTTTAATCTACCTAAAACACAAAAATATATTTGTTTTTTTATAAAAAATTTAATTCTATTTCCTTTTCATAAAATATTTTACGAATATATCAACATTTATAATGTTTTCTACTCTATTATTAATTTTACATTACATTCGTTTAGTAAATATTGTGTAGTATCCTATTTATTAAAATCTTGTGGATACATCAATAATTAAGAAAAATTTAAGGAATAGCGAAAAAAAGTAATAAAAAAAATAAATATTTGCATTTTTTACTTTACAAATTTTAATTTTATATCAATACTATGACTAGTTAAATTTTCTATATTTCTTGGAGGAAATAAATTTATGTTGATTAATTTAAACGTTAACCCTGAAGTAAGGGCAAAAAACGTAAAACGTTGTAAAGAAAAAGGTATCCTATTACCTACATTTAAAGAAATGATTGACCCTTCTCTAGTTTCAGAAGATATTAAAAAGAAACTAGATAATACAGGATTATGGGATGTTGATCCAGTTAACCTTTATAGAATTACTTGGCACAATGAACCTGTATCAAAAGGTGGAGAATTTGGTGGAGTTAACTTCTTAGAAGTTCCTCGTGAAATTTCAGGTGTTAAAGCTAGAATTATCGCTCTTTGTGGTAAATGGTTCCCTTGTGGTGTTCACAAAGTAGGTGCAACATATTCTTGTTTAGCTCCAGCACTAGCTTCTGGTACTTTCGATTCTGTTGACCAACAAGCTGTTTGGCCTTCAACTGGTAACTACTGCCGTGGTGGTGCTTATAACTCAGCTCTATTAGGTTGTCAATCAATTGCTATTCTTCCTGAAGAAATGAGCCAAGAAAGATTCAACTGGTTACAAAGTGTAGCTGGAGAAGTTATTGCAACTCCTGGTTGTGAATCAAATGTAAAAGAAATCTTCGACAAGTGTCATGAATTAGATGCTGAAAGAGGAAATCATATTGTTATCTTTAACCAATTCGAACAATTCGAAAACTACCTATGGCACTATGAAGTAACTGGTAGAGCAATGGCTGAAGTATTAAAACAATTAGGTGTAAAAGACGAAAATGTTAAAGCTTATGTAAGTGCAACTGGTTCAGGTGGTACTTTAGCAGCTGGTGATTACTTAAAGACTTTATATCCAAACATTAAAATTGTTGCAGCAGAAGCTCTACAATGCCCAACTTTATTAAGAAATGGTTTTGGCGGTCACAGAATTGAAGGTATTGGTGATAAACACGTTCCTTGGATTCATAATGTTAAAAACACTGACATGATTGTAGCTGTTGATGATAATGATTGTATGGACGCTTATCGTTTATTTAACGAACCAGAAGGTCTAAAATATTTAGCATCAAAGGGTGTAAAACAAGAAGATTTAGACAATCTATCTTTATATGGTATCAGCGGTGTTGGTAACGTATTAGGCGCTATGAAAGTTGCAAAATTCTATGAATTAACTGAAGAAGATGTAGTATTCACAATTCTTACTGACTCAAGTGAAATGTATACTTCTCGTATCAAAGAATTAGAAGAAAAACTTGGTGTTTGTGATCATGATGATAGCGTAAGAATCTATTATCAAGCATTAATGTCACAAAACATTGCAAACATGAAAGAATTAGGCTACTACGATAGACTAGCTATCCATAACTTAAAATACTATACTTGGGTTGAACAACAAGGTAAAACTTATGAAGAAATCAACCGTCAATGGTATGACAAAGATTATTGGACAGACATTCCAAAATTAACTGCAAAAATTGACAAGTTAATTGAAGAATTCAATGCTGATATTTTAGCATAGTATCCTCAAAGAGGAATAAATTATACAAATTGAGGGCATGCTATTATAGCATGTCCTTACTTTAAAGGATTAAAAAAAATGCGATACTCTTACGAATGTAATGATTGTAAAAGAGTCTTTGAAACAGATGAAGTAATTTATCAATGCCCTCATTGTTCAAAAGAACAAGAAGCAAACACTTTCCCTAAAGGTAACTTGATTGTTAAATTAAATAAAGACGATTTGGCAAAACTAAAAGAAAAAGAACATGTAAACATGTATGATTTCTTCCCTTTTGAAGTTCCAGATAAAGATGTTTACCCTGTAGGGGGTACTCCTTTAGCTAAGCCAAAAAGACTAGCTAAAGAACTAGGTTTAAATAATTTAACTTGCAAACTTGATAGTGCTTTACCATCTGGTTCTTTCAAAGATAGAGCTTCTCAATTAATCGCAGCACAAGCTATTCATTATAATATGGACAAAATAGCCCTTGCTTCTACTGGTAATGCTGGAGCAGCAATGAGTTGTGCTGGAGCTGCTTATGGATTAGAAATTGTTTTATTTGTACCTGAAACAGCACCAGTTAATAAATTAATGCAAAGTGTATTATATGGAGCAACTGTTGTTCCTGTTAAGGGAACTTATGACGATGCTTTTGCTCTTAGTATTGCTTATACAAATGAGTTTGGTGGTATTAACAGAAATACAGCATACAATCCTATGACTATTGAAGGTAAGAAAAGTGTTTCAATAGAACTATTTGAGCAAATGGGTAGAAAAGTACCTGAAGTTGTTTATGTCCCTGTAGGAGACGGTTGTATATTCGCAGGTGTTTACAAAGGCTTCTATGATTTATATGAAGCTGGACTAATTGAAAAAATACCTCATTTAGTTTGCTCACAAAGTACAAAGAGTAATGCAATATCTCAAGCATTTAAAAATAATAATTATAATGCAATTGAAAAAGCATCAACAAGAGCTGATTCTATTTCTGTATCTTCCCCAGCTAATGGTAGAATGGCTGTTAATTATATTAAAGCAAGTAAAGGTTGGTGTGTTGAAGTTGAAGATGAAGCAATAATTGATGCTCAATTAGAATTAACCTCAAAAGCTGGTATATTTGTTGAGCCTGCTGCAGCTTGTGCTTGGGCAGCATTAAAACAAGATTCAGAACATCTTAAAAAAGAATTTGGAAGTGATGTTGATGTTTGTGTTTTATTAACTGGAACAGGCTTTAAAGATATGGCTGTTTTTGAAAATAGAGTTTCTATTCCACAAGCAATTGAAAATAGTAAAGAAGCTGTAATCAAACGCTTTAGTAAATAACAACCCCACACTCCTAATTATAATTATGAGAATATACCTCCAAAGTGGAAAAATACTTTTTAAAGCCACTTTGGAGGACTTTTTATATCATACATTTTGACAAATATATTTCTTTAGAGTATTCTTTTAAATATCAATGGAGGACATATGCAACAATTATTAATAGGACTTGGCATTGGTTTAGCAGTAGCTATAGTTGTTCTTGTTTCTATGAGTGCTAGATCTCATAAAAAAGAATTAGAAGCAAAAAAAGAATTAAATAAGTTAAAAAACATGCTCACAGATAGAATGGATATCGAGAGTGAAGGTATACAAAAACTAAAAGCAGAACTTGAGTTATATAAAAAAGAAAATGAAAATCTTAGAATTACAGTTTCAACTTATTCTCAAAAACCTGGAAGAAAAGAGATTGCAAGACTTCACGTTTATCAACTTGCAGCAGATAGATTAATGCTTAATTCACCTGGTTTTGGTGGAGCTTGGCAAGCTGCACTTAAAGAAAGTGAAGAAGAATTCCAAAAAACTTATAAAGGAATACAGCCTTTTATAAGAAAAGTAATCCCTCTTAGAACAGATGCTCAAGTTATAAATCAAATTGATGATAAATAAGCTTATAGCAAGAAAGGGGGTGTTGCAAAAGTCTTTTTTAGAAAGGACTGAGTAGCGCCTTCTTTTTTATGCTCAAATCTTTATTAGAATTTTGGCTTAGCTTAGATTATC
>RZYO01000138.1 GCA_009930325.1 Spirochaetia bacterium
ACTTGCATCTTAGCTTTCTTGTTATGTGTAAAAGTATACACCCAACAAGAATTCTTCTGTAAACTACTTACTATTACTTTTTATCATTCCTCCTAATTACAAATTAAGTATAGAGAACAAAGTAAAAATGGTCAAAGAATCTTCATAATAATTGTAAAAAATGTAAAAAAAATGGCTTATTGTATAATAAATTTAATTTGTAAAATCCTTTATCCAAGTTTTTGATTTTATTTTATATAATCCAATTGATGTTTTAAAAACTTCTTCTAAACTCATAAGTAAATAAACATATGGTAATGGCAATTTAAAAATAAAAATTGCAATAAAAACGGAAGGAACTCCAATGCACCAAACACTTATAGCTTCAGTAATAAAAGCAAAAGTAGTGCTACCGCCACCTCTAATTATTCCTACAATAATTGCAGTTACTAAAAATTTTAATGGTATTAAAAAAGCAAAAAAGGAAAGGGTTTTTATAATTAATTGAGAAACATCATTTTCTAATCTAAATAAATGAGTTAACAAAGGGGCTGAAAAGAATAATAACATACCCACTAGAGCACCACTAATAATACTTAAAATAAGAAATCTATTTGAATAGGATTGAGCTAATTCATATTGTTTTTCTCCAACTTTATTTCCTACCATTATAGATGCTGACATACTAAATCCCATAGCAACAATAAAAAACAAACCTGTTATGGATTCTGTAACTTGAACTGCAGCTACAACTTGTGTTCCCATTTGTGCAAATGCAAATTTATAAGCAACCATTCCTAAAGCCCAAGTTAATTCATTTAAAACAACTGGAGAACTAGTTTTTAAGAATTTTTTTACAAAAGGTAAAGTAAAGATAAAAGATTTAATTCTTTTTAACCCTATATCTGGATTTTTTTTGCTATAAGAAAAAGCAATTAATAAGAAAACTTCAACAAATCTACAAAAGGTGGTTGAAATAGCAGCACCTTGAACGCCAAGTTTTGGAAATGGTCCAATTCCGAAAATTAATATATAATTACCAACCGTATTTAGTGTTAATGCTAAAGTAGCCACAAATAATGGAAGTTTTGAATTGTGAATAGATCTGAAAGCCGTAGCATAAATATATCCAATGGAAGAGAAGAAATAACTTATGCTTACAATTTTTAAATATTGAGAGCCTAACTTTATTACTTCTAAATCCTTTGTAAAAAAACTCATTATTGCTTCAGGAAAGAAGAAAGAGGTAAAACTAAATATAAATGCAAAAAGAGAACTTGAAATAATTGCAAGAACGAAAGTCTTTTTGAAATCATTAATTTTTTGAGCACCCCAAAATTGGGACATTAGTACTCCTGAACCACTTCCAAGTCCAAAATAAATTAAATTTATTAAAAAGAACATTTGATTAGCTAATCCAACAGCTGCTACACTTTGAGATCCAAGTTGCCCTATCATTATAGTGTCAATAAATGAAACTGAGTTAAGTAATAATTGGTGAAGCATCATAGGAATAGATAAATGAAATAATTTTTTATAAAAATCTTTTTTTTCTATTGTTAAAGTCATGTCTATTTCTCAATGAAGTAATATATCATTTGTTAAAATCAAACAACCCATTAGTATTAAATAAAATAAAAAAAGGTATTAAACTTGTTTGTCGGATATCAATAGTGTAAAATGCTAACAAATTAATTTTATAAAATTTAAATCTTAATATATTTAAGGAACTTTTCATGGAAAAAAAAGGTTTAGTTATTTTAAACCCTAATGCAAATAAAGGAAAAGGCAAAAAGTTAGAATCTATTATTTATGACACTTTTAAAAAAGAAAATGTTTTAATTGAAATAATTAAATCAAAAGGGATAAATGATTGTAGAAAAATAGCATATGAAGCCGTAGGTAATTATAGCTTTATAACAGCAGCAGGTGGGGATGGAACTGCAAATGAAGTTGCAGATGGTATAATAAAGCGATCAAATGAATTAAATTTAAGTATTGATGAAATGCCAATGTTTTCTATTCTTCCAACAGGAAGAGGCAATGATTTTGCATGGTTTTTAGAAATAAATGGGAAAGATATTAATGCAATTGTAAAAAAAATTATTAATAATGAATATAAAGCAATTGATGTTGGTTATTGTATTGGTGGTAGATTTTTAGAAGGTACACATTTTATTAATGGCTTAGGAATAGGCTTTGAGCCCTCTGTAAATTTTATTGCTAGCAGTTATAAAAAAGTTTCTGGTACTTTAAGTTATGTTTTAGCTTTATTTCAAATGTTAAGACATTACCCTGTTGCAATGGATTTGGAAATAGAAACTATGTCAAAGACAATTAAAATTAAATCTCAACAATTATCAATTGGAAATGGGAGAAGAATGGGAAGCGCCTTTTTAATGACTCCTAAAGCAATAATTGATGATGGGTTTTTAGATTTTGTTTATGCTTCTAAACCAATAGAAAAAAATAAAATCTTAAAAATTGCTATAAAATTTTTATCTGGGAAACAATTAGATGATCCTCATTTTTCTTTTTCTAGAGAAAAATGGATAAAAATAACTTCAACAAAAAATAATATGCCAATTCATATTGATGGTGAAATGGTAGGAAAAGAGGTAAAAACAATAGAAATTTACATAAAAGAGAAGGCTTTGAAGGTAATTTGTTAAAAAAAAGGTAAAAAATAAATTTTTTTTGAATGATTTTTATAAATATAGTGTATGATTATTGTATGCGTTAATTATTTGCCTCTTGCAGTGTTTTTTATTATATTGTATTTTATTAGATTCTAGTGAACGCATTAGATTTGAGGAGAAGACATTGGTTAAGGAATTAGTTCCAGCAATACATTTTTATGATCAAGACTTTGTCGACATGTATAATCGTACTTGGGTATGGATTAATGAGCAATGGGAAAGTGGTACTGAACAAAACGGATTTGTTGGGGAATATTTGTCGTATAAAGGACAGAAAACTTTTAATCAGTTTGAAGCATGCATGTCTGCATTGTTTTTAGTTTATAGTAATCAAAAGTACTCTCCATTTTCTTTAGTTGACTTTTTTTATTCAAAACAAGAAGAAGATGGTGCTATTCGTAGCGATTATTCTATAGAAGATGGGAAGCCTGTATTATCATCAAATAATCCATTAGGTGTTACTTCTTGTCTATTAGCATATGTTGAATTTGTTTTTTATCATAAAATTGGGAATAAAAAAAGATTAAAAGAAGTTGTTCCAAAATTAGAAAAATATTTTGAATGGTTAAATGACAACTTTAAATCTGAAAATGGTTTATATTCTGTTCCAGTAGAAGCTTGTAATAGTGGTAATATTCCTCGAAAGAATTGTGTTTTTCCTATTGATTTTAATGCACAACTTGCGATGAATGCTTTATATATGTCTGCTATTGGTGATATTTTAAATGACAAAGAATTAAGTTTCAAATATAAGAAAATGTATTTTGGCCTAAAAACTAGAATCAATACGTATATGTGGGATGATGATACTAATTTTTATTATGATTTAAATAATAAAGGTAAAAAAGTTGGTGAAAAGTTTATAGGGGCATATTGGACCTTATTAGCAGAGATCCCAAATGACGAAAGAGCTTCTTTCTTAATCAAACAATTACATGACCCTAATGAATTTGGTACAGACAATCCTTTCCCAGGATTACCGGTTAGTTCAGAAAATTATAGTGAATCCGGAAATGGTTGGTGTGGTGGTGTTATACCAATAAATACCTTTATGGTTGTAAAAGGCTTAATTAACTATAATGAATTTGTTTTTGCAAGAGAATGTGCAATTAGACATTTATATTTTATTTTAGATACATTCCATCCAGATACAGATAAAATTGATGATGTGTGGGAAGGCTATTTACCTAATAAAGAAGGGAAGAGTTCTACAAATGAAATTCCTGAATTCCCAAGAAAGAGATTTATTGCTATGAATGGGTTAATTTCAATTTCATTAATGATTGAAAACATAATAGGTATGGATATTTCACTTCCGAGAAAAACAGTAGACTGGACAATGCCTAGCAGGGAAGCTATGGGTATTGAAGGATTATCTTTAAAAAGAAACATGATTACCATTTTAAGCAATAAAAATGCAAGAGGTTGGGAAGTTCGTTTAGAAAGTGAAAAGCTTTACTATTTCACAATAGAGATAATTGATGAAGATAAAAAGAAAACATTACCTATTCCATCAGGAAAATGTTCAATGTTGGTTGATAAGTTATAATGGCTTGGTTTGGTAAATTAATTGGTGGGGTATTAGGCTTTACTCTTGGTGGTCCTATTGGTTTGATTGCTGGTATTGCTTTTGGTAATTTATTTGATAATGCCCAAAACTATGATAATAATTCTTCTTCTACTAAATACTATGAATTTGGGCAAAGAAGAATGAACAGAGTTGAACAAAGAAATATGCTATTTTTTGTTGGTGTTTTTTCTTTATTAGCTAGATTAACCCAAGCAGATTCAGAAGTAAGCAAGGAAGAGCGAGCAGCTGTAAACAATTTTATTGATAATGAATTAGGTCTTGATTTTTCTTCAAAAGAAGCCGCTAGGCGTGTTTTTGAAGCTGCTTTAGTAAACGGAGGAACAGTTGAGGAGTTTGCAAAGCAATTATATTCTGGATTTAATCATGATCCAGCTATTTTACAGCTTACAATAGACGTCCTTTTTAAAGTTGCAATTTCAGATGGTTCTTTATCCATAGAAGAAGAAAATATTATTAAACAAGTTATTGCAATATTTAGATTCTCTCCTTCTTATTTCCAAGGAATGAAGAATAAATATTTTACAAGTAATATTAACGCAGTTAATTCATATTCAATATTAGGGCTTACAAAGAATGCAAGTGATGCAGATGTCAAAAAGGCTTACAGAAAATTGAGTATTGAGTATCATCCAGATACAATTGCATCAAAAGGTCTTCCGGAAGAATTTTCTAAAATGGCAACTTCTAAATTTAGAGAAATACAAGAAGCATATGAAAAAATAAAAAAAGAAAGAAATATTAAATAAAAAAAAACATGTATTCTTAATAAAGAAATACATGTTTTTTTTGAGGTATAGAATGAATTATAAAGGAACTGTTATTTTAGAAGGTGGTGCAAATAGAGGTGTATTTACTGCAGGTGTATTAGATTTTCTTATGGAAAAAGATATTTATTTTTCAAATATTATTGGAGTATCTGCAGGTTCTTGTAACGGTATAAATTATGCATCGCATCAAAAAGGAAGATCAAAAAAGAGTATTATTATTGATAAAAAAGAAAATAAATATATTAATAAAAATAAAATTATTTCTAATAATATTCTTGATATGAATAAACTATTTGTTACTTTTCCTCAAGAAACATTTCCTTTTGATTATTCTTCCTTTATTAAAAATGGTCATGATGTTGATATAGCTGTAACAAATTGTATTTCAGGTGAATGTGAATATCTAAAATTAGATGCTAAAAATAAAAATTTAGAAAGTTGTAGAGCTTCATGTAGTATGCCATTGGCTGCTCCGATTGTAAAAATAAATTCTATTGCCTATATAGATGGAAGTGTTTCTAATTCAATTCCTTTAGAAAGAGCATATGAAATAGGTAATAAAATTATTATTATAATTTTAACACAAAAAAAAGGGTATATTAAAAAAGAGAATAATTTAATTGCCGAAAAATTAGTAAAATGGCAATATAAGGATTATCCAAATGCAATAGAATCATATAATAAAAGGCCAAAAAGGTATAATAATAAACTTAATGAAATTTCTGAATTAGAGAAAAATGATTCTATTTTTGTTATAAGACCAGAAGTAGATACTATTTCTCATTTAGAAGAAAAGGTCTCTGTTTTAACTGAGTTTTACAATCATGGATATGGTTTGATGAATAGAAGATATGCTGAATTACAGACCTACATTCAAAAAAAGTTAAAACTATAAATCTCAAAAGTTAATTCTTCCTCTCAATGATCTTGCAATTGTAATTTTATCAGCATACTCTAAATCACCACCAATAGGTAATCCACTAGCTAAGCGCGTAATTTTGATGTTTGTGTCTTTAAGGACTTGCCTAATATATAAAGCTGTTGTATCGCCTTCTTCTGTAGGATTTGTGGCAATAATTATTTCTTTATATTCACCTTCATTTAATCTTTTAAATAATTTAGAAAAATTTAATTGATCAACACCTATTCCATCAATAGGACTTATCGCTCCACCTAATACATGAAACATTCCGTCATAAACACCACTAGCTTGTAAGGTAATAACATCTTGTGGTTGTTCAACAATACACATAGTTGAATGATCTCTCGTTGGGTTAGAACATATAGGGCAAGGATCTATTTCTGTATAACTTCCACAAATGCTACAAGGGATAATCTTGTCTTGAATTGTTGAAATTTCTTGTCCTAATAATTTATTAAAACCATTATCTGTTTTAATTAAATGATAGGCTAATCTTGAGGCAGTTTTAGGTCCAATACTTGGTAGTCGACTTAAATGTTCAATTAGTTCTTCTAAAGCACTCATTAGTTTTGTCCAAATAGATTGCCAAAAGACCCTGCCATTTTAGCACTTTCTTGTTGTAATTTATTTTGCAAATTTTCTGAAGCATTATTAAAAGCAGCAGCAATTAATACTTGAAGTGTATTAACATCTTCTGGATCAACTATTGCTTTATCAATTTTGATGTCAGTAATAGTATATTTACCATTTATTGTTATTTCTACCATTCCTGCTCCAGCATTACCAGTTGCATAAATAGTTTCGAGTTTAGACTTCATTTGATCTACATTTTTCTGTAAATCTTTCATATTTTTCATCATATCAAATGGATTCATAAATTTTTTGGCAAAGATATGCCTTCCTCCTAAAAAGAAAAGTATTAGTTGATTGTTTAATAAAGTTTTTTTTAAATTTAGTCAACTTCCTCAATTTTTCCTCTAAACATTTTTCTAGTTTCTTCTACAAAAGGATCATTAAATATTTCATTTTGTACTTTTGGTTGAACTTGTTCTAATTCAAATTTTATAGGTCCAGCATAACCGCAAATTCGATTTATTGCCGCTCTTACAATTTTTTCATTTTCTTTAATTATTGTTAAACTAAAATTAACAGGAGTGTATAATATCAAAACATTATTTACATTTTCAACTTTTGATATTTTTTGACATGCCGCAGATACATTAATATATTTATTTTTCATTAAATCAATTATAAGCGGTAATTTATCTATTGTAAAAATGCCATCATTAGTATTATTTACTGTATTTTGACTTTGTCTTTGTAATGCATGCATTTCAGTTTTTTGTTGTTCTGCAATAATTCTAGATTTAGCTATTTCAGCTTGTTTTTGTAGTTCTACTTGTTTTTGTAGTTCTGCTTGCTTTTGTAGCTCTGCTTGCTTTTGTAGCTCTGCTTGCTTTTGTAGCTCTGCTTGCTTTTGTAGCTCTGCTTGCTTTTGTAGCTCTGCTTGC
>RZYO01000335.1 GCA_009930325.1 Spirochaetia bacterium
ACTTTTTAAGATCACTATTTATATAACTTATAACTTCCCCATTTGAATTAACATTTGAAAAATAATTTCTAACACTCTTAGTAACATA
This sequence comes from Spirochaetia bacterium, assembly GCA_009930325.1. Lineage (GTDB taxonomy): Bacteria > Spirochaetota > Spirochaetia > Sphaerochaetales > Sphaerochaetaceae > Pleomorphochaeta. The sequence continues at coordinate 89 of RZYO01000335.1, forward strand.
ATCTGCATAATGTATAGAATCAGGATTAGTAGAAGTTTGAATTTTATTAGATTCAACAATATATTTATCGCTAAAATTAAAAGGAGAATCTATTTCTGGATAACGTTTGCAAATATAATTATCTATATTTCCTCCTATAGTACCAGAAGTTATATTAGAATTTATAATAATATTTTTACCTTCTTGTTCAAAATTTTCCCACCAATAATTTGAAGATACAATTTTTTCAAATGAACGATATCCAGGAACGGCAAAACCAGAAAAATCAAAATCACTCCACTTTCCTTCAAGTTTATTTCTATAAAGATAATGTATATCATCTGATCCAGCAATAAGATCGTCTCCATCAGAAGAAGTAGTATCATAACCAGGACCAGCCTTTAAACAAGAAGAATAATCAGAATTAAATTCAATACAAGTTCCTAAATTTAAAGAATCTGAACTTTTATCTTTTTCTAGTGAAGGAGAAAAATTACCATCAAAAGTCATCCATTCTGCACATTCCCTATCTTTTTCAACCTGTAAAAGCTTATTAGAATCGTTAATATAATTACCTAAAGTTCCAGCATCTTGAGGTGTACCGGAAGTAGAATAAGTTAATTCAGAAGACCAATAAAGATTACTATTAGAATGATCATTAAAAAGCATACAACCATTAACTTTAGAAGCAACAGTACAAGAAGTCATATCACTGACATTTTTATAAGCATAATTATTAACAGATTCACAAATTCCACCGAAACCACAATCATAATTTTCAAAACAAGAAGAATTATTTTTATTAAAACGTAATCTATCTTCTAAAATATCAAATTTACAAGTACCAAGTTCACAAACACCAGAAGTAGAAAATTTATTATTACAATCAGAATCTACAGTACAAGAAACTCCACAAAAAGAATTTCCAGTAACAGCATCTTCAATACAATCTGCATTTATTCCACAATCTTGATTTGTATTACAAACCATTCCTAAAACAGTCCCAGATTCACAAGTTTTTTCAGTAGGATCAGTTAAAACAGTACAAGAAATTGATTCAGAATTACAAAGACCAACAGTTCCATTATATCTTTCTTTATAATTTAAAGGATCCGTTATCGCTCTAGTTGGATCAAAAGAACAACCTAAGGTTGAATCTTTTTTAAACCATCCAGATATAGAAAAAGCTTCATAAGTTATTCCATTATAATTATTAGAAACCATTACATTCTCTTTATATTCACATTCATCAGTAAAAATAATATCTTCATAAGAATCATAAACAACTTCAGAAATGGGTTTCTTATAGTATTCAACCCCGCCACCAGAGACTCTAAATTCTCTACAACCAGAGGAAGACTCATTACAAAGAATAGGTTTTAAAACATCTTGACTAGGTAAAAATTTATCAGGATCTAAAACAATATAAGAAGATGCATATCTACTTTTTCCAATAG
>RZYO01000139.1 GCA_009930325.1 Spirochaetia bacterium
ATCATTTTAGAGATATGATTTACCTTCAAAGTGCCGGTCTTAATCTACCCTACGTAACATTGGGATAGCTGATGACCCACACTAAATGACGAATGGCCAAAATAATAAAAATAAATTTACTTACTAATTCTTCATAGAAAGTACTATCTTCCCAATTTTCATATATTATTTCATTATAATATATATTTTTAAAAGACATACTTTCTCTGATTTTCCCGTTAGTTTCTACTCTTATTGTTTTAATTTGTATACCTGCAGCATCGAATTCATAAAAACTCTTATTCTTTTTATCAAAGCCTATTATCTTTCTAGCAATATTCGCGTTAACTGATTTTGATTTATAATTACAATTGAGTAAGTTACAAAGGTCTAATACAGTTTTTCCAAAATATGGAGTAAATTTACTAATAACAAATTCTTCGATAGTCTGTGTTTTATCAGTTAATATTCGATTATTTTGAAAAGGCCTATTTAATTTTTCATCATATAAAACTTTGTATATTTTATTTATATAGGAAGTTTTAAAACAAAAAGCTCTTCTTCTTGCTAATTCACTTGAATTTGGTTGTATGCACATTGATTTCTTTTGCGTTGAACCTTTTGTACAGGCTCCTAAATAAAGAGTATCTCCTTCAGATATTTCATGAGCTAACCCTTTTTCAATTTTATCAACAATATAATCATAATCTCTTTTAATCTGCTCAAAATCTCGTTCTAAAATTTCCCCAAAAGGTGACTTGAAATATTAACTGCAAATCAATTGGAGTTTTAGTTTATAATAAACATCTTTTTTGATATCTTTTCAAAAATTTCTTCTTACACTCTGAAGAATATTTGCTAGTTCAAACTTTCCTTACTGTGTCAAAAAAATATATAGCTATTTATAATCTGTAAATAAAAATCAAATTAATATATCATAAAGAATATAATATATTTATCATATTTATATAATATATGATAAATATTATATAAATAATAAAAAAATATTTGACATATATCATGAATATTATATATTATAAATACAGGAAGAAAGTTATGAGTACAAATAGAAAACAAAATTTCATTAGAATAGCCGAAGCAAGAACTAATAAAATAATTAATTATATCGAATTATTAGGAAACTTATCTAATCAATCCTATTATGAATATAATGACAAACAAATTGAAACTATTTTTGACGCTATTCAAAATGAATTAGATAAACAAAGAAGCAAATTTAAAAAAGGGAATGATAAAAAAATAAAATTTAGACTTTAGTAAAAGGGAGAACACAAATATGGAATTAATCAATGGCTGGAGATTCCCAAACAACAACTATGGACCAGAAAACGGATTAGATACAAGCGATTTAGAAACCTTTAAAAAAGATCCTGATGCTGCGTTATCAAGAGAAATTTGTCAAAATTCTATTGATGCTAAAGTTAACAAATCTATACCTGTAAGAATTGAATTCAAATTATTTGAGATTAAAAGAGAGAATATTCCTGGTATAGATGAACTAACAAGTCAAATTGAAAAATGTTTCGAATATAAAAAAGACTCTTTAAAAGAATATAAACCACTAAAAATCATAAAGGATTCTATTCAAAACAGTATAATTAAGTGTCTTAGAATTAGTGACTTTAACACTTCCGGATTAATAGGTGTTTCTACTAACGAAAAAGATAAATCTTTTTATAATTTAACAAAAGGTGCTGGAATCAGCAATAAAACTGGAACAAACGGCGGTTCTAAAGGTATAGGTAAGTTTGCATCTTTTGTTGCTAGTACTACAAATACAATTTTTTATTCAACAAATACTATAGAAAAAGAACAAGGATATATAGGTATTAGCAAATTAAGATCTGTGCCAATTAATGCTAACGATCCAAATCTTATGACAACAGGAACAGGTTACTATGCAAGAAATGAAAAAAATGAACCAATATTAGAACCTTTATTCTTAGATAAATCTTTTCAAAGACAAAAAAATGAATATGGAACAGATGTATTTCTGATTGGTTTTAACGATCATAAAAATTGGAAAACAGATATAATTACAAAAGTTCTAGATAGCTTTATGGTTGCTATTATGAATAAAGAGCTTGAAATAATTGTTGATAACATTATTATTAATAATATTACAATTGAAGAAATTATTTATAATAACGTATATATTTCAAAAAGGAAAACCGAGAAAAAAAATATAATTGCTCAATATGAATTATTAAAAGAAGGTAACAACGTTTTTAAAAAAGATTTTCTAATTGATAAAAAAAATTTAATTACACTATATATAAAAAAATATTCTCAAGAGGAAGAGCATCAAGCAACAAAGAAATGTATTATGATTCGATACCCACATATGAAAATAAAACATTTGACACAAACAATGTACCTACCATTTTCTGCAATGTGCATAATTCATGACAATATATTGAATGAAAAACTACGCAATATAGAAAATCCACAGCATACTGATTGGGAACTAAAACGACTAAATGATTACCCGAAGGAAAAACAAGAAACTCGGTCTTTGATCAAAGAAATGGAAGAAATTATTAAAAACTTTATCAGAGAAATTTTAATTCAAGCGCAAGGAGAAAGAGTTGATTTTGAGGGTGCCGGGAAATATCTTCCGTTTCAAGATGACAACAATTTAGGTAATAGCTTAAATGAGGTAAAACAAGATTATTTAGTACCAAGTTCTATAAAAAGAGTAAGTAAACTAAAAACAAAAACAAAAAAATCCAAAAACAAAGGAGTTAGCTTAGATTTTGACAATGGAGATAACAACGGAGAAGAAGAAGGCATTATTCAAAATAACAATAAAACAAATGAAGACAAAACTACTTCCAAACAAAACACTGATGAATATCAGTCCAAACCAAACATCGATAATGAAGGCAATAAACGAGTTTTAAAAAAAACAGAATTAGTTGGAATGAATTATAGAAATATTGCAGTAGACAAAAAACTAGGTAGATATGATATCTTATTTACTTCAACGCACAATGAAAACAATTGTGAAATTGAAATTAAAATGATAGGTGAAAGAAATGACAAATATCCAATAGAGATAATTTCTGCTATGATTAACAACAAATCTTGCGTTATTTCAAATGGAAAAATTATTAATTTACAACTAAACAATCAACAAAAATATAAAGTTGAATGTATATTAAATGAAAAAAAACTATTTGCAAGTGAGGTATCGATTTATGCATATAGGTAATAAAATATTTCCATATCCAATTTTGAATAATAACATAGATTTATCTACTTATACTAAAGATTCAACTTTTGAATTAATATTTGATCAAAATGAAAATAACTCTTTTATAACAACAGAAGATTATATTATATTAAAAAATATCCATTTTAAATTAAATAACCAAGAGCTTTATAATTTATATAAAGAAAATAAGATTAAATGCAGTTTAATTATTGAATGTTCTTCTTCATTATACAGAAAAAATTTCTTAATTTCGGACAAACCAATTGACATTAAAATAAAAATAAATGAATTAAAAAATAATGTTAATATTTCAGCTTTTATATATGCAAATGAAGATATTTTTCATTATAAAAATGACAGTTTTATCGAAGAGTACAAAGAATATAAATTTAAAATAGAAAAATATGATATTATTGCAATCGATGATGGATTTTCTTTTAATATTGAGATTAACCCGGAAAAAGACAAACAAATAAACTCTATTTTCACACTGGCTATGCATGATAGAGATAAAAATATAATGTATTATGATATGGGGACAAATGAAATAGAAATTACACTCCCTCCTAAATATTTTCAAATATATAATTCCATTAAAAATACAAATCGTACGAATAATATAATGTTTTCAATAATTTTAATTCCTGTTCTATCTAAATGTTTAGATGATATAAAAAATCAATATGATTCTTTTGAAAGTATTGATGAAATTATTTTTAACTGGAATTGGTTTAAATCTATTTGTATCGGTTATGAAACCATCACAAACAAAAAACTAAACCTAGAAGAATTTCAAAATCAAGATTCATTAACACTTTCACAATTATTAATTAATAAAGCATCATGTAATGCATTAAATGATTTAAACAATTACTTTATAAACATGGAACAAGAAGATGGAGAAACAGAAGATGAGTAAAATCAATATAAAATATATGACTGATGTTGCAATAAAAACATTTAAAAATAGTTTAAATTTTTTTTCTAAGGAAATAATTAATAACCCTAATAATATAAAATGGCTTCATGAGTACATAAAAGGAGATCCAATCTTTGTAGAAAAAAAATATCAAATTGAAGACTTTGAATTATATATCCCTCGAGATAGTAAAGACCGCGAAACAGATTTTAAAAACTCAGTACTATTATATAATTCTTTAAAAGATCTACCAATGTCTATTTTAACTGATGAAAGGTTTTGGAATTGGATTAATTTTGAAAAAGGATATAAAGTAGCTCAAATAAATATGCCCATATCTATAGATAATTCGGTACTTAAAGATCATTGGTTATTTTCTCAAGGACAAAGAAGAGGTTTATTTTTTGGAGTATTATCAAGATGTTTTTTCAGAGTATATTTTACAATTGATGATTCATTAAAAGATAAATATGAATTAACAAAATTTGTAATTAACAAACCAGAAAGATTTAGGAATTTATCTTGGAGAGCTTATTCAAGTCAGAAGCATATTGTATTAGGGGCTTTAAAAGCAGAAAAAAAAATAATTGATAAATTTGGAGATATAGAAAAAGCTACTCATTTTACAGAACTTGCAAAATATATTTCTCAACTTGGGAGTGTAATGTTATTAGATGTAATAAGTGAAGAAGAAATATCAAAATTAGTTTATAAAAAATATATTCAAATATTAATTGCCAAAGAATAAAAATTAACGAGTCAACTCAATTATCCAATTTATCCAACTATTAATTGTTGAAGCCCTTCGGTTAAAGGTAGACTTTGATCTAATATTATATAAACCTGAATTCTCCATAATTTTAACTATTTCATTTCTATTTGGACCGTTCAAATCAAAAATATATTTCTTAAAAGACTCATAAAATGCTTTTTTTTCTAATATTATTCGAACAAAAGCCAAGTTTCTTTTTTTTATATTTAAACTGAATAATTCTAATCCTTTTTTAGTTAAACAATAATTAACTTCATTTAATTCATTCTTACTTTTTTTAATCAAACCTAAATAACGACAAGCATCGGTATAATAATTTGTTTGTCGAATATCAAAATCATAATTAGTAGTAATTTCTTCGCGGGTTAAATATTTATTTAAATGTAAAAGTTCACAAATATTAATAATCCTAATAAAATTATCAGCTTGTGGGAAAGGAATTCCTAAAGGTTCCTCTTCTATTTTTATACATTCAAATATATTAATAATTTCCACTAAAGTAATTCCCTGATTTTCCATTGTGTAATTCTTTTGTTTTACTAATAATAAAGAGTTATAAATATTAGTATTCTGAAAGGCATATTCATAAAGATGAAAAATTCCATTTGAATAGATTAAAAAAATAGTTTTAACTTGTTTGTTCGTTTGTAACAGTTTTTCATTCCAAAGTCTATACGGATAATAAAGTTGTCGAATTATAAAATCATTTGAAATAGCATTTTTTGCCTCAATTAAATTTAAAGAATTCAATCCTTCAAAACCCCCATCAATCTCAATTTGAGAATTATTGACATCAATGTTTTGATATGTTTTAGTATTATTATTAATAATTTTATAACTAAAATTCTTTGAACTCATTCTTCCATTAACTGTTGGATATAAAAATTCTTCATTAACAAAATCAGATAAAATTCCAGATAAATAAGCAACGTTTATTGCAACTGATTCACTAGTAATATCCTCAAAGTCAATGCTTTTTATATAATTAGGAGGTGTAATTCTTTCGACTTCAGTATTCTTTTTTTCAAAAATATGATAGGCCTCAAAAGAAGAAATAATATATTTACCCCTTGTAACAGGGAGTATTGACAAATTATTTTCTTTAAATATATTAGGAAGATTAACTTTATGATCAAATTTTGTCATTAATCTAGCTTCTCTAAATTCATTTATTTGTTTAGCAGAGATTTCTACAAAAGAATTTTTTTGTATTTCATCAATTATTTTATATTTATAAAATAAAGTTTCCCAAGCTATATCATTTTTATTAATTGATTTTTCAATCATAATTTTTTACCAATATTTCATTAACAAATCCTCGTTTAGCACCATTTGAATTAACTGAACGTTTCGCAGTAATAGGAATTGGGTTATAATCTCTATACAACTCAGAAATAAAAGGCGTATTTGAATTTGATAATAAAAATTTTACACTGCGAGCATTTAGCTTATCACATAATTTTTTTAATCTAATTTGTTCATTCTTATCAAAACCCCCTTTTGAATATCCGGTAAAATTAGAACTATTAGAAATTGGGTCATATGGTGGATCGAAATATACAAAAGAATCTTTTCGGATCCCTTTTAAAGAAAGTTCAAAATCAAGATTTGTAAATTTAATTTCAGATTTCCTCAAATAATTACTCACTGCAATTAATCGAGATTCATCTATAATTGCAGGATTTTTATATCTTCCAAAAGGTGAATTAAATTGGCCCATAAGATTTACTCTAAATAAACCATTATAACAAGTTTTATTCAAATAAATCAATCTTGAGGCTTTTTCTATATTTGATAATTTATCATAATAAACAGGATCACGATCCCAACTTCGAACCTCATAAAAATAACTTGATGAGTTTTTATGTTTTTGTAAATCAATCAATAATTCTGAAACATTATCTTTTACAACATTATACATATTAATCAATTCTTCATTAACATCATTAATTATTGCTTTTTTAGGTTGAACCTCAAATAAAACTGCCCCACCACCAACAAATGGTTCATAATATGTAGTATAGTCCGAAGGTAAATAACTCATAATAATTGGTAATAACTGCCTTTTTCCCCCCACCCATTTAACAACTGGAGCAACCATTTTATCCTTTCCCATCAAAATCTCCAACTTATCTCAATTAAAATAACATAATAACAATTTTTTACAAGTCTAATTTTCTTATAAAAAAATGCTATGCTAATTAATTATACTATATAAATAGACTATTAAGGAACAATGAATTTATATTTTTTATTACTTATTATGTAAAAATATTACGGTAACGTAAAAGGACATTTGTAATTTGATAGTTGCATAAAGGCGCTTTGTGATCTCATTAGGTTTGAGAACAATACCAAATATAGGAGAAAATAAAATGGATAGATAAAAAGATACCTCCTTTTTGTTCCAGCAAAAAAAAGAAGAGAGTGCTTAATACAATTGTACAAGAAACTTAGACAATTGGAGTATCAACTTGCATTGGTACAACAAATCTAATACAATTACACGATTAAGGGGCTCTAGGGTGTATAAAA
>RZYO01000024.1 GCA_009930325.1 Spirochaetia bacterium
AAATGTCATTGGTAAATTATTATCTCCAAATTTTATAGAATAACAAGTATATAAATCATCACTTGTTTTAAAAACTTTTTGTGATAATAATATTGTAGCACTACCAAAATTGCCAATTTGATAATCTAAATTTATACCACCAATTTCAACATCTTTAACCCATTTGTAGTAATCCCCAAAAGTATAGAAATCATTATAATCAACTCCTGCTGTTACATTGTTTATGATTAGGTTGGTAGTATTAATATCTCCAATGTTGAATTTGGTTTTATCTGCTGTCCAACTAACAAAAGCATCTGCTGTAATATTTAACCATAGTACCCAATCTGCTGTGTTTACGGTTGGGTCGCCTTCCCCTGTTGTATCATTAATACATTTGTAGATTTTACCATCAGAAGCCTTACATACGCTTTTAGGAGCATAAGCTACACCATTATCAAAATCAACAGCATCAACAGCCCAACGTCTGAATTTAATATTTCTGAAATCATAGTGAGTTGATACGTTTTGGATTGTATCTTTACGATAGTAAATCATTCCTTTAAAGCTTGCATTAATAGTATCAACACCGTTACCAAAACCAATATCTCTAATGTCTAAAGGATCAATAGAGTAATGAATAATGTCTTGTGGATATACTGTTGAAATTGCTACTTTATACAGTTCATTTACTTTTGATGCAGTAACAATAATAGGTTCTGCTGCTCCTACTTGTTCTTCTTCAATATTCATTGTACCACCATCAAAGATATTATAACTTTGAGCAAAGTCTGAGATTAAATATTTTTGTCCTACTATAAGTTCAGAAGCATCTCTTAATGCTTTTAATTCTGCATGAGTTACTGATAGCTGACTAGCTAATAAGTCATCAGTATCAGTTAAATCATTAACATCAGTAGGAATATTTGTTACTATACTTTCTAAAGCTGTTATAAAAGTAGTATTCTCAGTAATACCAAAAGTATTAACTACATCAAAGCCTTCTAAAGAAGCGTTCATAACCAAGTTATAAACAAATCCTTTAGAGTTTTTATATTTTAATATTCCGTTTTTATCAGTAAAAATGTTAATAGAACCTTTTTCAGGAGTAGGTATTCGTTGTTTAATACCTCTTTTTTTAGTAGTTTCGGTGAATTGAGTCATAATATTTAATTTTAATTAGTTACATAATAAATATACAATAATTTTGATAAAAAACCAAATTATTGTTTACCTTTTAATTGACTTAATCTATTTTCAGGTTGGAATATATCTCTAATATTTCTAATTCCTGTAAAATCTACTAAGTCTTTTGTTAGTTTTAAAGTTCCTTTTTCATAAGCTCCTGATTTTCTAGCATAAAAAGCATCTTTGTACCACTCTTCATATAATTCTCCCTCATCTACACCTGCCATTTGCATTAACATTACTAAAGAATACTTCATAGTATGATTAATAGCTTTTAAAGCTGCTGTTGCCTCTTTAGTAAAAGGTATTACAGTAGAAAAGTTTTTTACATATTCTTGAGAACTTTGTCCTGTAAAAGGAAACATTGATAAAGCTTCCATTTTAGTCAACCATATTAATCTTGCTATGTTACCTTCTAAAGCACTGATTTCATCATCATCTTTATCTTTTAATCTAATTAATGTTAAAGAAGCTAATAAACTCATAGCAATCATAGCTAAACTATCTCTACGAGCTTGTGCTATTTTTCTAACATAAAGACTTTTAGAATCTACTTTAATAGTTTTATCAGAACGAGGGTCTTTTAATTCTATAGTTTTACCTACACCTTTTAATCCTATTCTTCCTACACTATCTTCAGGAGCAAATCCTAAGAAAAATTCAGTTAATGTTCTCTTTGTACCAAAGTATTTAAAAGATTGTGCTAAAGCTCTCCAATATCCTAAAGCAGCCTCTCCTGTTTCCCATGAAGGTTTAAGATAACCAAATCTATTTAACATTAAAGGTACTAAGAATTTTCTAAAGAAAAACATCAGTTGACCCATAGTTTCTCTTTCAATACGAGTTTGATCTGAATTAGCATAGTTACCTTGTGCTCTACGCATCTCAGCAATTATAATACGTTTTAATTCTAATTGGTCGTTGATGTTATAATTGACATCTTCTCTTATTTGTAATAATCCATTTTTATCTTTATAGTAAGCATCATGAGCAGCTACCATTATTTTATTACCTTTCTCATCTAACTGAGCTTCTTTTGTTACAGGATCTATAAGTTCATATTTATAATGATTCATTACAGCATACATTGTCATTAATCCTATAGTAGTATCTCCTTTATCTTGTAACATATATCCTAATTCCATAGGATCTGTTATCTTATTTAAAAGTCTTCTTTTTCTACCACCTGTAATTTCATGTACATATTTTAACATATCCTTTTGTAAAGGATTCATTATTCTATATAACATTGTAGATTCATGTATATCAGATATTTTACCCCAATCTTGTAAATAATGTTGCATAAAACCACCTGAACCAAATATCTTACGATAAGCATATAAAGCATCTTTATCATTATAATGTACTCCTGCTTTTCCTGCTGCAATCCAGAATTGAATAGAACCTGCTGTGTAGTTTTTAACTTGGTTAGTAACATCAAATCCTATACGAATCATACTGACATACATAAACAAGTTGTTAATCACTTTTTTTACTTCTCTATTTTTAGGATCATAAGTTTGACCTTTGATAAATTTATCTCTTTCTCCTTCTAACACACTAAGCATATTAGCATATTCTTTAGAACGTTTATCAAGTTCTCTTTGAGATTCTGGATTAGTATCTCTTGAATTATCTAAACCTGTTTTAATTTCTTTTACATATTCTATAAAACCTTCTATTTGAGGTTTTGCCATTTGCATAGACTTATTATAATGAGCTTCTGTAGCAAATTTATATAAAGCACCAATAGCATCTTTAGTTTGTAAATCTTCTCCTAATTGTCTTGTAAATCTTGCTCTAATACCATCTACATCTCCATAAACGTTTTCAGTAGCATCTATATCTCCTCTTAGTTTAAACAATCTATCTTCTAACTGTTTAAAACGTTTTTTAACAGCAGTAGGTAAATCATTATAATATACATCCTCTATACCTGTAGAAGCAAATCCTGGTACATTATAACCTGTCTTAACACCTTCCATTTTGTTTTGTAAGCTAAAATAATAAGATGTCATTGTATCATAATACTGACTTAATTGAGAATTATTTTTAATGTTAATAAATTGAGGATCTATATATTTAGAATTAACATTAGGATCATAAGAATAAGTTTCTTTACCTGTTTGTACTATCCCTTTAGGCATTGGAATACCTTCTATACTTTCAATAAAATTAGGATTTTTAGCTTCATCTTTTAAATTAAAAGTAGTAAAGTAATCAGGATTGGGAACATTATTATCAATATACCTGTCATCTATAGGACTATATTCATAATTAAAAGGTTTAGGGTCTGTTAACATAGGAATACCATATGTAACTAAAGCTCCTACTGTAGTAGCATTAAGATGTCTTTCATTAAACCATACAGCATATTCTTCTGCAAAGTTCATTAAGTTCTTTTCTGCAACATCTCTATTTTGTTGTAATGTTACATTACTAGGATCTTCACTTAAAGCATCTTCTGATTCATTGTATTTATCTCTTAAAGATTCTAACATTTCATTACGTTGTTTAAAATCTTTTTTATAATGCTCACTTAATACTTTTTGTTGTAGTTGGTCTAATCTTGATGTCAATCTTCTAATTTTTAATTTTGTAGCATCATCTATTTTAGTACCATGTTGAGATAAATCATTAATCCTTCCTCCTATAGCAGCTTCAATACCATCTAACTCACGTATAACTTCTGAAGGCACTAATCTAGGATTAATTCTTCCATCATTACCATAATAAGGTCTTAACAAAGCTCTGCGTTGATCATATAAATCTGTAAGAATTACATCATTAGTTCTTAACTCTGATAATTGTTCATATATATCACTTCTCAAATCATACCATTCTTGAGTAGGTTTAGTAATAGTATATATTTTTTGCCATTTCTCCCATCCTTCTGGGAAGTTAGCTAATTGTAAAGAAGATTGTTTATAAAAAGCATCAAATCTTACATAGTCTATTTCAGCTACATACATATCCTGCATACGTTCTAAAATAGCAGCATACTCAGGATTTTCTTTTTTAGCATCTTCCTTAATCTTTTTGATTTCTGCTTTCAAAACAAACAATTGATCGTAATCTACATCACTCATTAGACTAGGGTCTTGTCTGTTTATCTCATACATTTCTAAGTATATATCATTAATCTTCTCTCTGTATTTCTCAGGTAGTCCTATTTGTTTTTTGTACCACTCATCTATAAAAGGTAAATTACAATTTTCTAACATCCATGTGATTTGACTACGTGTGTTAGCATCTCTTTCTCTTATAGCATTATCATATTTAAGTTTAGCATCTGCAATAATAGCAGTATCTTTAGTTTTTTGAGCTTCAAAATATTCATTTTTAGCTTTACCTACTTGTTCTTTATGATAATGAGTTAATGCTTGATATTGTTTAAAAGTATTCTCATATTCTACTGAGTATGGTTTTGTGTATGTTAATATATTTTCTGTTTTCTTAACTTCTCCAGTAGCTCTATCATGATAAATAACTTCTCTTGTTTGTGATATTTGAGAGTTAAGTTGTTCAGGTGTCATACTTAAATCTTTCATGATTTGTTTACTTTGTCTATCTAAATCATGGAGGTCTTTATCATTAACAATTTCTTGATTAGCCATTGCTTCTGAATTTTTTAATACAATCATCATAGAAACAATTCCTAAATCTTGATCTGTAATAGAAGCTTGAAATTGATTTGGTTTTAAACTACTAAGAAATCCTGAAGGTTGAAACATATCTCTAGCTCCCATATATAAAGGAGAGGTAGGATCTGACATAGCTTCTACATATTTAGTCAAAGAATTATCATCATAATTAAAATCAAATATAGTAGCTAACAATTTATTTTTTTCTTTTTCTAATTTTTCAATGTAAAATGCAATGTTAGGATTAGATTCATTTTTCAATTCTTCTAAACGTTGCTTATCAGATTTGCTAAAGAAACTATATATCTTTTGAGATAATTGTTTTATAGGACCATATTTTCCATTTTGAATATCCTCTATTTCTTTATCAATAGCTTCTACTCTTAATGCTAATACTTGATTTAGTTCTGTTTTAGTTTTATCAAAATTCTTTTCTCCTACTGATTTTAAAACATTTACTATCATTGGTATAGATGCTGTTTTAAACAAAGTATTTACATAGTTGTAATCAGACAAAGCTTTATAAATATTCTTAACAATAGGACTATCTTCTGTAACTTCTATATTATTGTTTTTAACTTCATTTGCTATATTAGATAATATTTGTAATAATTCTCCAAAAGTTTTATTTTGATTGTATATTTGTAAAATCTCATTATAAACTTTAATAGAATTTTCATTGTCATTATTATTTAGCAATTGTCTGTGTTTATACAACAATCCTTTAGTTAAAGTAGGAATATAAGTTTGTAATTGTTCTTCTGTAATAATCTCACCATTACGATATATCTTCTCATCTTTATAATGGTACATTCCTGTACGATGTTTAAAGCCATTTTTAGCCTTTTCTAGGAAGTTTTGAATATTACCTTGTAGTTGCATGTTTAAGTCTCCAATCTCATTGCTAATAGCCTGTAAAGCATTAGCATAGATTAATCCTCTATAAACATCTGGTAAATATCCTGTATCTTTTTTATCTGTTATAATTTTTTTAACAGTTCTTAAAGTACCTAATTGTTTTTTCTTTAATTCATAAATAGAACTTTCTTTATCTAATTTCTGTAATTCAGCTTGTAGAGTTTCTATTTGAGAAGTTAATGTTTTTTCTACATAATTAATCAAATTATTCATTTGTAATTCTGTAGGTTTTAAATCATAACTGTCCTCTATTTTTTGTTTTACATTTTCTTTTGTAGTTCTTTTACCTGTAGGTACAGCTTTTTCAACTATTTCTAATAACTTATCAAATCTTTTTACAATTTCAGATTCTTGAGCATACCATAAATTAGTTGTTTCAGATTCATCTTTTTTTAATTTAGCTTTTAATCTATGATAATAATTATGATTAGTAAACTGAGTAAACATTTGACCCATATGTTGTCTGTTATCAGATACATCATATATCAAAGCAAATATAGAATGTTCAGGTAAAGTTTCAAAACCATTTTGAATTAAAATGTTATTGTATAATTCTAATTGCACAAACCATTCGTCATAAGTACTTCTTTTTAAGTTTTTAAAATCTTCAAATGTTTTACCATTTATAGATTCTATATTACCATAATAATGAGATAAAGATGTTAAAGCTCTGTCATAATCAAAGAAAACGTTGTTGTCTTTCT
Source organism: Spirochaetia bacterium (assembly GCA_009930325.1). GTDB lineage: Bacteria > Spirochaetota > Spirochaetia > Sphaerochaetales > Sphaerochaetaceae > Pleomorphochaeta. The sequence continues at coordinate 6,434 of RZYO01000024.1, forward strand.
CATATGTCATTCCTTTAACACGTTTAGTTTTTAAATCAATAACAGCTAGTTTACCCTCATCACTAATAGCTAACATATCTATACGAGCATTAACTTTAGTATTACTGTCTAGTTTACCTACATTACCTATTACTGTTATTTCAGGAATAATAATAAAACCATTGTTCAAATAATTGTTTAATGTATTTACAATTTCAGTAGCCATTTTAAACATGCTATCTTTATCTATAGCAGTTAATAAAGATAAATCTTTAGTTTTTTTAAACTTCTCAATCATCTCATCAAATACTTCTTTAGTAAAACGATCTGAATAAGATTCATAAGTACCCATGCCTAATAGTTCTTCTGTTACAAAATGCATAAAAGAACCAAAGTCTGTAAAATCATGGTATAATGTAGGGTCTCCTTTAAATGGAGTACTACCTTTTAAATTACTAACAGATACAGATTGAGTTTCACTACCTTGTTCTAAATCTGTTTTTAAACGATTATAATAGGTTTTATGACCTCCTATAAGTTTCTCTATAACTTTTATTTGAGCTGGAGTGGCACCTCTTGATTTAGCAAATGCTATAATAGTTTCCATTTTTGTTATTTCATCTGCTATATTTTGCATTTTTGCAGATGGTTTCTTTTTTTCAAAAGTTATATCACGTTCTTCACTTGTAGTTTCATTAATAAAATCTTTAATTTCCTGAGTAGATTTTAATTCGCCCATAGCATTTACTACAGCTTTAATTTCTGTTTCAGTTAATTTTAATTCTTTTTTTAACATTTCATATTGTTCTGGTGATATAAAAATACATTTTTCTGACATATTATAAGCATTTAAGTAGTTCTACTATTTCTTCGTTTGTTTTTATTGATCGTAATGTATCTACATAACGATTTAAGTCTCTTACAAAGATACTAAATTCTTTTGACTTTCCGTTGTTTTCATATAGATAATTTAATACTGCTGGTGTAAAATTTAAATCTTGTAAGTCTTGTTGAATAGGGTTTACAATATTTAACTCAGTGGTTTTACCAGTTTCTTGGTTATAATTATTATTTGTAAAAAAGTTAATAATATTATCAGAGGAAAATAATTTACCATCAATTTGCATTAAAGTATTAATTGCAACTTGTAATTCTTCCATTTTTTGTAAAAATTCTTCTTTAGATTTCTTTACGTTTTCTGGAAGTTTTAAAGTTTTAGTTACCTCTTCTTCAACTGTTCCAAAAATATCTTCAATTACTTGTTTAGACACAATCTTACTTTCAGGAAGTGTTTGTAAAAACTTCTTAGATAGCGGAATTATTTTATTTAACGCTTTTACTAAATAATTATAAAGTTTTTCTAAAAAAGAAAGTTTAATTCGTTCTTCTTCTAAAATTGTAGTCTCAGTGGTTCCTATTTTTTGTTGTGTTTTTACAATTTCAATATAAGTTTTATCTTGTAAAGACTGTATCTTTTGTATAAATTCTACAATATCGTTACTTCTTAGATCAGTATTATTAATCCACTCTTTAGGATATAACATAATTTGAGTAGTAAATGCTGTAAATTCTTTGTATAAAGTATCGTATGAAATATTTTGACTTTTATTATACCCAGAACCAAATACTTGACTCATTAGTTCTTTACCAAAATCTGTCTTATAAAGATTATCAAACGCTTCTCTTAATTCTTTTTCTTCTTTAGTTCCATAAGACAAAGCATGAAGAGCATGAAAAGGTTCATGCAATATAGCAGCAAGTCTGTTAAATATTTCTTCTTCCCTTAAAAAGTTTTCACCTGCTTTAGGTTTATGGTAAATCTTCATTTCAAATGGGTTTATAATACCCCCCATTTTAGTCTCTACACCAGTATCCGCTTGTGTTTCCATATCAAACATATAATACTGTCCTGATATATTATTAAAATTAATATTTAACCAGTTAAAAGCACCTGAACTAAAGAAGTATTCTAAATGAGAAATGCCATTTGACAATGTTTTATCTTTAAATTTTTCAGTTATTCTTTCTTTCACTGTATTTTGAAAGTTTTCATAGGGTTTATTAAATAGTTCAACAGTTTGCCAATCGTAAGTTCTAACCGACTCTCTCCATTTAGAAAGTTCTATATGATCAGAATTACCTGTAGTATTATACGAAATGTCATTCAATGCCTCATCAAAATCACCCAATACTTTTCTTTTAAGTTCTTTGTAATCTAAATTATAATGTTCAGCATATTTTCTTACATTTTCTTCTGCTGACGTAGGTTTAAATATTTTTTTATCTGTTAGATAATAGCTAATAGCAGCAATTAATTGTTTAGTAGTCATAGTAGCATGATCAATAACAATTACATCTCCCCAATTTCCTGTTAGTTTTGAATATTTAAACTGTTTTGCTAATGCCCCAGTTCTATCATAATTTATAAAACTAACACCTTGTATCGGAATACCAACTATTTTTTCAATTTCTTGTAATAATCCTAACTTAGGTAAGTTAAATCTTATTTCATTTTGTAATGATGTAGAAGCATTGATGTTAGTAGAATCTTCTGGCGAATATGTAGTATTAATGTAATCCCACATTTCATTAGGAAAACTATCTAATAACTTTTCTATTTTATCAAGATTAATTTTTAAACTTGTTTCGTCAGGATTAATAAATTTTAAAGCATCATATAAATATTTTTTAGCTTGAGCTATATATTTAGCTTTAGATGGCTTTTGTCTGTACAAAGCAAAAGCGATACTTCTATTAGCACTAAATACTTTTGTAGGTTTAAATTCTACACCATATTGTTCTGCTATTTTAGATTTAGAATCCTGAGACAAATGGAGAAGTCTAACTTTCTCGGCAATTATTTCGCCTGTTTCTTTATTTACAATTTGATATAAATTTGATTTTTTATTATTATTTAATTTAATGTAATAAAAATCTACATATTCGTTATAACCATTGTATTTTAATGGATTTTTGATGTCTCTTTCATATTTAGTTATTTTTTTAGTAACTTTAAATTCTTTAGGAAATTCTTTAGTTTTATCCAGAATAAATTTAAAATTTTCAGCATCTTTATCGTTAAGATATACATAAGATTGACCTCCTTTTATTATTAGATCGTCATCTTGTTCTATAATCAATTGATTTTCAATAGTAGATTGCAAATTTTCAATCTCTTTATTCGATAATTTTTCTAGGTTTTTACCAACTTCTTGAAATAAAACAGTATCTAAACTAAGTTCTGTATTGATAGGAGTAAAGAAATCTTCAGGGATATTACCATACAGTTGATTTAACATATCTATACGTTCTTTTTGAGCTTCTACAACTTCTGAAAATACTTGAGAAGCTTCGCTATAAACATTATTAGACATTCTAACTCCTAACGCTTTTAAAATAGTAGCAAATAATTCTTGTAATATGTTTAAAAAAGTATTATTTTTAGCAGGTATATTTTCTAATTCACTGATAAACTTAGGATCTGTAAACATTCCTGCTAATAATTCATCTACATTAGTAAGATGATAATTATCTTTATTAGTAGTATTTTCTAAAATATGTAATCTTAGCTTTTCTACTTTTGTAGCCAATTCAGGATTATTACGTAATTCACTAGCAGTTTGAGCATGAATTATTTCATGTAATATTGTACCTACATAATCAGCATTTCTATTAAGTAAATCTTCAGATAATTCTATTTTATGTTGTGCTAAGTAATATTTACCCAATGTTATTTTACCAACATTAGATGACCTTATAACAGGAACTAACGTAACAACAGGGTCTTGAGATAAATTGTTTAATAAATATTGAGCTAAACTTGAAAATTTACCTTTATCATTAACAATTTTTTCTAAAATAGAAGAAGCGTTTATAGATTTATTACCTTCAAAAAATTCATCAGATATGTTGTTTATAACAGGATTTTTTAAGAAATTATACTTTACAATACTGTCTAAAGAATCACTCATAAAAGCATCATAGGTATCTTCATAAGAAGGATATACTTCTCCATTGTAAATAAATTCATTTCCTTCTTTAATTTGTATTACAGGAATTAATTTTTTATTACCGTTGTTTACAGAAGTGTAAGTAACAGGAGCATCTGATTTAACAGGATTAGTTTCATATTTTTCTAATTTATAAGTATATTGATCTAATTGTCCTATCTGTGTTATATTTTTTATAGCATATACAATGTTAACTCCTTTATTTTTATTACTAGCATTAACTCTTGCTATTTTCATTTTTAAATTGATTATAGCTTGATTACTGGCTTTACTAGGAGTAGTAATATCTAATTCCTTTTTTAAAGCTGTCTGAGAAGGCATAAGACCGTTTAACTCACTTAATGTAGGGAATCTTTCTTGATTGTTTTTTTCCATCCATTCTTGTATTCTAGCACTTAAAATAGCTGTGATTTGTCCTGTAGCTTCTTGTAATACTATATAAGAAGGATGTGTTATATTTATACATTTACTCATTATAAACAGTTTTTTAAATTTTCTAAAACTTTAATTTTTTCACTATCATTTAGATTGTTAAAATCTTCTATATCTTTATCAGAAAAAGGTTTATTAAGTTGTTTTGCTAGTTTTACTATATCTTGTACAGTTGGTACTTCTGTAGTAACTTGTTGTATAGGTTCTATAACCTTAACACTTGTCATTGCAGATCTTTCATTAAAATTATTCTCAGCTTTTTCTAAAGTAGAATAAGTATCTACCCAAGCATCTTTAAGTACAGTAGCTGTTTTATATTTATTTAAAATATCTAATTGTTTAGATGTGTAATGAACTGGTTTTAATACAGTACTATTATCAGCAGTGTTAATTTTAATATAAGATGCAGACCATCCTACTAATTTGAAATCTTCATTGTTTTTTAAAGACCCTATCAGACTTGAACCTAATGTAGATGTAGTATTTCCATTTACACCAGTAATCATATATTTAGTTTCTCCTATGTGTAATACAGGAGGAAAAGAATAAATAGTTTTTTTATCCTCTTGCATACCCTCTATACCTAATTTACTAAGTATTCTATCAGCAGTTCGAGAGTTTTCAGACAATAATCCTTCTTGTCTTAATTCAGCATTAATGGTTAATGTATCAGGCATTGTATCAGACTTAAAGTTAAAAACACCATGTCCTTTATCTTTATCTTTTATTGTCATTGTAAAAGCATTATTAAACAAGTAAGTTACAGCATTTTGTAAATCTTCCATTGTTTCTAGCTCATTTAAGCTATTACCTAATCCCCATACACTATCATCTATTTGTAATCTGTCTAATGAACTTGCTGATTTGCTTTCACTATTCATACCTGATATTAATTGTACAGCTAGCCCATTAAAGATAGCTTCTAATTCTTTTTCAGATTCAATATTCATCATGTTTTTAAAACTTGTTATGATACTAGCTGGATCATTAAGAGGATTTGACAACTGTTCAAAAAACTCATTTAAAGGTTTAGATAGTTTTATAAACATGTCTGAATATAAAGCTGTATAATTACCTTGTACTCTTGATTGTAAACCTGTTCTAGCAAGTTCTCTATAAAATAATTTATTAGCAAATAATCTTACATTAGGATCTGAATTTAAAAGTAATAATTGTAAATCATTAACTATTTTACCATTAGTATTATTGTCTTTTAATTTATGTAAAGAAATAACTCTAGTTAATTTAGCATGTTGAGATGTAACTTTATTATTTTCTTTTTGTTTTATTTTTTTATCATATCTGTTATCTATTTGAATTACTTGTAAGAAACTATTATCAGGAAAACGATTTTTCATTTCTTTTAACTCTTCTTCAATATCGTCAAAATAAATAGTGCGATGATCAAAAGCTTTTAATAAGTTAATTCTATCTTGTTCATCATATCTTCTAATTTTTTCATCTGTAGAATTAGGAATATTTCTTTTATAGGTATTCATAAAACTATTTATAGCTATATATCCTATAATTTTTTGACTTATTTCTTGAGAATGATCATAATAACCACTGAAGATGTTTACAATGTCTCTAAACAAAGGTTGCTTTTCTAATAAGATAGCATTCAATTGAGAATTTAAATCTCCAGTTGTTTTAATTAATGTAGAGAATATTTGAGAATCATCTAACATTCTTTGCATACTATCTTTAGTAAATAATGTAGGACCATTTTCAGAATCCATTTCTCTTTTAATAGTAGATAAAGCATCAACAATCCTATCAAATGCTTTTAAATCTGGATTATAAGCTTTAAATAGACCTGATAAATAGTTTATAGTGATTAACTCTACAGATTGTTTAGCTTGTGCTATATACATCTTTAAAAGCATGTACTCTTGAGCTTTAGGAGTTAATGTTTGATTATCTTTAAGAGCAGAAGCTACAGTATAACCAGCATCAACAGAATTGATAGTATTAGCTTCAAGTTTGTTTATGTCTAATTCTACAGGATTCCAATCTATAATTAAATTATCATTGTTAACTGTTAAGTCAGCATAACTGTTTATTAATCCTGCTTGTATTAATTCTTCTAATACTTCTGAAGAAAACTCTGTTTCTAATGATTTTTCTAACAAAGATATAAAGTTCTTTTTACCTTGTTTAAATTCTAAGAATACAGCATTCTCTTGTAACTTAACTTCTTCTACTGCTTTTTTAATAACCCCTAAATAATTAAATCCTATAGCAAATTCTAATGGTAAACCTATTCCTATCATGCTTAAAGAAATACTGGTGTTTATATCATTAAATCCCATTGCTATTGGTAATGGTTTTTTAGCACCATCAGCAAACATACCTATAATGTTACCTGCTATTTCTACAGTTCTACCATTCTTATAGTTTAATACTAAAGTGGTACTACCATCTTCATTGTTAATATAATTGTAAGTATCAACTAAATGACCATATTTATCATAATAAGCTTTTTCTTTTATGTTGTTAGCAGTACGTGTAAAATTCCAAATTACTTGATCAGTATTTAAAGTTAATCCATATTGTCCAGCTAAAGCAAAGAATTTATTTGATGATGCTGATTTAGATATACCATCTTTAAAGCCAGAGTTAGCTGTTTTAGCTTCTATTTGATATGCTGTAGAGAATATATTACCTACAGGTTTTAATTTCTCTAAAGTAACTCCAAATCCTTCTTTAGTAGCTTTTTCAAATGCATCTACAGATGACCTTTGATTTATATATAATCTGTTAAATACAGCAGCATTGCTAACCAAATCCATAGTAGCATTAAGATTATCATTCTGATATTTATATGATACTATACCATATAATGCATCATTTGGAGAATTAGGAATAGAATAAGAATCTAAAACTTCTTGTGTAGCTATAAAGTTAGCAATTTTAGTTTTAATTTTAATTTCTTTATCTAAAGCATTTAAAGAAAACTTTAATTCGTTTTGATTATCTATAAGGGCTGTTAATTTAGCATTGATAGCTTGTTTAGAAAGTATTAAAGCTTCTCTAGTAACATTGTTAGTTTCAATATCAATACTGTTCTGTATATCCTTTTTTTGTATCATTAAATCTTTGATACCTTTTCTTAAATCAGATCTAAGTTCTAATAAAGGTTTTTTAACATCTTGTACTTCTTTCAAACTACGAGGATCTGATAATTCAAAGAAATCATCTTCTCTTTGTAATGCTTCTATATAAAACATTAAATCAGTATTTTCACTAAGTTTGTCAAAATCAAAAACATCATTCTTTTTATCCATTGTAGCTTTTTGAATAACATTTTTAAATTCTTTTAAAGAAGTCATATAGCTTAAATACTCTATGTACTTACCATGTTTTTCATTTTTAAAGTTAGAGTAATCTCCATATTTATGAAATTTATTACTCTTATCTTTATAATATGCTGATAATTGACCATATAAAGCATCTACATCAAAGTCAGAACCTGCTAACATATGTGCTATATAAGGCATTACAAAAGAGTTTCTTTTAGAAGAATCTACAAAATCTACAACTTTAAATGAAATCATAGAACGTTTATCTTCTGTAGGGATACGTACTCCAAAACCTCTCATTAAATTGTTTATATAAAATTCAAATTCACGTTTGTCTTCAATTAAAGGTTTAGCTGTCATTACTTCAATAACATAGTGAGTAACACCATCTTTAACTTCTTTAACAATTTGTAAAGGTCTGTTTCTATATCCTGCTTTTAAAGTACCATCCTCATTTAAATATAAACTAGGATTGTCTTTAATTTCATCAGTTCTTATTACTTTGTCATTACTGTCAACTACAACATTTTTACCAAAAGGACTTTCATGAATATATTTCATACCAAAAGTCTTTTCGTCATTTATGTTTTTACTGTATAATGAAAATAAATAATAAATTAAACTTTGACGTATTACAGGGAAATTAGGATTTATAACAGGGTTATTTTGTTCATCTGTAGCAAACATTTTAACCATAGATTCAGGACTATTTTGTAAAGTTAAATTTTCCCTAATCATTTTATATAAATTACCAATATCAAGTTTACCATCTTTTTTAATCATTGTTTGAAAGAACTCATAACGAGCTTCAGCAGAATCTTTTAAAGAAGTTTGATATTTTTGTAAAGTAGAATTTATAACTGTTAAAGCTTGTTTTTCTTCTGTTGTTAAAGGTATTCCTGATTTATCTTCTTCTTTAGCAATTATGGTTTCTATATCATATAAGTCAGCAGGTACTAATAGTTTTCTTTGTACTGAATAAGCTACATCATCATGTATTCCTGAAGTTTCTACTTGTAAATACTTAGTAGAATTATCAATTAATCGAGAAGCAGTAGATAAATTTACTCTTCCTAAATTATCTTTTTGAGTATTAGTAAAATCTAAAGGTAATATAGTAGCGATTTTAGAAGCTTCTGTATCAATAAGTTGATCTACTTGATGATACTCCATAGAGTTTAATATTGAATGTAACTGTTCTCTACCAGGGATAGGAATATAGTATTCATGTATTTTATCTATTATCTGTTGAGTACTTTGATATAGGTTTTCTATTTCATTTGTTTCAGCTTGATATTTATTTGAAAGTTTACGATTACCATAAACTTGTCTCCACAAATCATGTAGTTCTGTATAAATTTCTAATCTACGTTGAGAATCTGTAACATATTGATTGGTTAAAGGATCTATTAAAAGACTAACCTCATTTCTGTCTATTGTTACTTCCGATAGTTTATGATATGCAAATTTAGAAGCTGTAACAGTTTTTTTAGGATTAAGTACAACTTGTCCTTTTTCTAAGTATTCTATTTCTTCTACAGATAATTCTCTAAAATGTTTTTGAATTAATAAGTCAATGGCTCTATCATTTAATCTACCTAATTGGTCTAACATGTCTATACCATGCATTAACAATGTAAAACTTTGACCATCAAATGTTTTTTGAAACATCGGTCCTATGCGATTACCTTGTAACTGATTTTTAAATTCTTCTGTTAAAATATTTCTAACTTTATCATCAAGAGAAGGATCATTTTCAATATCTTGTAAAGATTGATAAGGACCATGTTGAGGATAATCATCATGAATAAATTCGAGAATAGTATTTAAAACTGCTACTTTATGGAAACCATTTCCAAAGATAAACCCTGCTGCTGATAAACTTTTATTACGTTTAGTAAAGTCAATTTTATCTTTAATGTTCAAAGCTAAATCTCCTAATAGAGCTTCGTTGATAGAAACAGCATTGTACAAGTCATTAAATACTTTATCATAAATAAAATATTGAAAAGCATCTTTTTCTCCATATAAGTTTGAAATAGAAATATCTATACCTTCTGCTTTAACAGATTGAGGTAACAGTGAAAAATCTAATTCACCTTTATCATTTGTAATTACTTTATGCTGTCTTAGTTTTTTAATTTCTAAATTAGCTTCATTTTTAGCATATTCACTAAGTTTTTCTCTAACAATTGCTTTGTCATCCTCTGATAGGTCTTGATAAGTATTTACATCATTGTTAAACACATTATCCCATATTCTTTTTAGTTCTGTATCAGTAGTAAAAATATCATTAAAAAGCATGTTCTTATAAGCTCTTAATGAAGGATCATTAGTTACTTCTTTATATTTAATACGACCATCTTCTAAATAGTGTTGTAAACCTATATTATAATTGAGGTATCTTTCTTTTGCTTCATCTTTTGTATTCCATTCTTGTTTAGCTCTTGCAAACTCTTGTTCAACTTTTTGCTCAAATAATTTAGTAATAATATATAAATCTTTACCTGTATGAGCATCTTTATAAGTATTAAGTTTAGCTTGACCATTTATAACACTTGTAAAAGAAGTATGTATAGCAGGAATAAGATAACTTGTATTTGTAGATTCTTGTTGTACAAATTGTTTTAGATAAGTTTGAAAACGTACTATTTCTCCATTAACTTCTTCTACTACATTTTTACGTTGTGCAAATGCAACATAACTTAATAAATAAGCTGTTTGAGGTTGAATGTTTTGATAATTCTGACCATCTACATATTTATCAACATGAAATTGTTGAACTCCTCCATATAATGCATTAGTAAAGTTTCTAAAGTAAGCTTCCCATTTTCTAGCTTTATCACTATCAACTTCATTTAGAAGATCTTTTAATTCAGGATCATTCATCATAAAGTCTTTAAAATAAAGTTCCCACATAGGATCACTTTCTAATACACTTTTTAAACCTTTAGTTCTTATTTCTAATGCCATTAAACTAATAGGATTAGGTCTTACATATCTATAGATAGGTTTATTTTCAGCATTGTAGGTTACAGTAGGAAGTTCACTAGGATCTAACTTAATCATTACAGCAGTTGCTTTTCTTAATTGAGCATCAAATACCTGTAAAGATTGACTTACCTTTCCTGATTCAGGAAGAACAATACTTTTAATATTTAAAGGTAATTTATCTGTAAACAATGTATTTTTTAAAGATTTAAAAGAAGCTAACGATAAGTAACTATTATCTTTAACATAAGTTAAAAAAGAGTTATAAAAGTTTTCATTCTTATCTGAAAATATAGCATTACTGTTAATTTCTTTTTCTATAGCTATGAATGACAACCTTAAAGTAGATTTTGGAATATTTAATCCTATGTTTTTAAAATGAGTGTAAAAGAAATCAACTTGATTTTTTAATTTTAAATCATTATTACTTATGTTAATGTCAGTTAATACAGTAGTAGTTGACAACTTGTTCATCAAATCAATTCGTTCTTTTAAAGCTGTTATACTTTGTTTAAAAGAATTACTATTTAAATTATTACCCCATGTTTCAATAAAAGTTTGATATATTCTTTCTCTCTTTTTAGACATATCTGAAGATAACAACTTATCTTCTATTTTATATCTGATTGACAAGCTTTTATCTTTTTCATTTTTTAATACAGTAGGTTTAAAGAACATATAATCTAATTCAACTCCAAATAATACATTTGTCATTAGTTGATAGAATTGTTTATCTTTAGGAGAACCATCTTTGTTTACTAAAGCTTTATAAATAGCTTCTAAATCATTTGCATAATTTACATTACCATCTTCTCTGATGATATCGCTGTATATTTTTAAATTTTCAATTGTTAAAGAATAAGGTGTGTTGCTAGATATTTTAGCCATTACAGGAAAAATATCTTCAGCAGAAATCATTCTAGGAATAACAATACCATCTAATTCATCATCTACATAGTCTCTTCTTATATTTGATAAGAATTTACGTACTAATCCTACATTTTGTTTAACTACATTAAAACTTAACAAGTCAGATTCAAAACTATCAGTACCTGATTTAATGCCATCATCGCTATCTTCTTGATTGTCAGTTTCAACAGCATTTTCTATTTCATCAATGTTAATTAAATCACTTATACTTCCTATTTGATCATATGCTTTTTTAACAGCTTCTTTTAATAGTTCTTTAGAATATTGACCATTGTTATTATCATATGTTTCTCCTTTAGCATCTTTTATAACTTGTTTAATTTTAACTTGATTATACTTAGGATCTTCTGTTATATTAAAATCATAAATAGATTCTCCTAATTCTCTAGCACCTAACATAAATCTATAGTTAGCATAGATAGCACCTAACTTTTTAAAAGCTTTTTCTTTTAGTTGAGGATTTTTATTTAATAATGCTAAGTTAGTTTCAGAAGCTAATATTTTATTTAAGTTAAATTCATTTTCTAAAAGGTCTTTTACAGCTTGTTCAAATTTCTTATCAAAGCTTATATCTTCATTGTTAGAAGCTATTTTAGCAGTTACAAAGTTTATCAATTGAGATTGGTAGTAATCAGAAGGTAAATAAGATTGGCGTTGTTGTAACGACCCTTCATCTGATATAAATAAAGTTCTTAATCCAGGTATTAATTCATATCTAATTTCTGAACGTTGTGTATTGTTTATAACAGTATTACGATAATACCCCATAAGAGCTCTATCATAAATTGATTCTATTTCATTTTGTTTACCTAATACTCTTTTTATTAATTCTTTTAACCATGAGAATAACCTAGCAATAAACTTATTTTTAATAACCTTATTGGTCTTGTTTTTAGTATAGTCAGCAAAACCATCAGCTAATATTTCTTCTGCCTGTAAATCGCTTAAATTAGCATTTTCACTATAATTACGTTCTTTTCTAAATTTTTCTAAAGCTTCTTGTGTAAAATATTTAGCATAAGTAGGATTAGATTTTACTTCTCTAATAAGTCTTTGTTGTGTTTCTTCATTTAATGATCTTTGGAATACTCTATGAAAAGCTTCATGGAATGCTACCCCTCCTTTTCTAACAGTATTGTTCAAATATATAACATCATCTTTAAGCTGTCCTGCTATAATATTACCGTTTAAAGAACCTAAATCTTCAAATATAGTTTCAATATCACCTAACATATCTTTTACAAATTCAGCTTCTTGTTGAAAAACTTCTTCAGAAACTGTATCTGTTACAACAGATGTTAGTTTAAAACTTATAGGAATATCATCATCATTAAACTCAATAATATCATCGTCATTACGTTCTTCTTGAGATTGTTCTATGTGTTGTTGTTCAGGTTCTGTAACAGGAGTTATTTGTTCTACTATTTCTGTACTATTACTAATGTCTTCTCCATTTACAACATCTTCTTCTTGTTTTTTTGTTTTTATAGACAATATATCTTGTTGTTTTTCTACAGTGTTATATTGACTAAATCCTGTAGGTAATTGTCCAGGATAGTTTATATTCAAACTTTGTTGTCTTGAAAAAGGTAGTTCATGCATTAAAATATAATCTAAATGTACTTTACCATCTTTTCCTGTAAAATCTTCTGTAAGCATCTCTACAAACTCATCAAACAATTCTTTTTGATGTTCAGGTACGCTTTTATTTTCTATCTTATTTATAACAGATTTTAAAAATACATTTACTAATTCATTTTGAAGTTTATTAGTAAATAATGTTTCAAATTCTTTAGCTTCTTTAGAGTTCATTTTAGAAACTCCTTTAGCAAAAGCTTTCCATTCATTAGCTGTTTCTAATTGTTGTGGTAAATTAGGATTATCAGCTTGTAATTTTGCAATTAATTTACTATTTTTAACTCTATCGTATAGTTTCAATAATGTTTGTTCATCTATATTAAAGTTAAATGTATTTTTTAGATTAGGAGTTTCATTAGCTTTGTTAAACAATGAAGCATATTTTTGAGAACGAGCTTGTTCACTAGAAAAAGCTGTAAATCTTAATTGCAATTCCCCTTGTAATCCTTTACTCCAACTTATACTAAACAAAGGTTGTTTATTTTTTATAGAAGTAGCAGGATTAAAAAAGAAATCAGATCTTAATTTTGTTAATATCTCATTAGCTTTATTAGGGCTTGTTAAGACATCGTTTAATCTTGTTAGAGTAAATATAGTATTCTGAGGAGTTCTACTTGCAGAAGGCACTTCTATAACATTATAAGGATTATTAGTACCTCTAGGATAAGCATTACCATCTTTATCGAAATCAAATAGCATTACTGCATAATGAGTAATAGCATTTGTTCTTATATCATTTTGATAAAGTTTATCAGAAAAATATTGTATCCAATTGTTACCAGTACTATCTGTTCTTTGTCTTAAATAAACAGATAATGATACAGCTTGTCCAGCACTATAAACAGTTTCGTTTTCTTCAAGAGTATTTACAATATCATATATACCATTACCAATTCTATTTAGAATTACAGGTACTTCTTTCATTGTATAAATAATTCTACCATTAGAATCTTTCTCAGGTTGACCTTTAATCATTTTTACAACAGGAATACTTATAACATGTCCTGATTTATAAGGTTTTTTACTTTCAATCTTATCAACTAAATTTTGTAAAGTTTGAATTTTACCTTTAGAAACAGAATAGTATTTATTAAAAATATCTGTTACATCTGCTTTGTTAGTTGTAATTTGAGTTCTCATAGCTTCTTCTCTGAAACTATTGTAAACATTGTTACTATGTTTTAGATGTTGTAAGTCATTATTGTTTAATTGTTGATACCCTTGTAATGTTTGTTTAAGAGTAAGTTGTTTTATTTTAGTAAGATCTCCTTGGTTATTAAAATTAACTAATGAAGTACTGTTATCAGCATTTACAAAAGTAAAAGTATTTAATCCATATAGACTAAAAAATAAAGGATTACCATTTACTTCAAGTTCTACTATAAACATTACTTTTTGTTCAGAAGGAAGAGGTCTTGATACAGTAAGTACTGTTTGAGCTTCTCCATTGATTAATGATTTTTTTTGACCTTCTGTTTCAAATGTTTCTAATGTTCTTTTCTGTAAAGATTTATTATGAGCTTGAATTTGATTAACTCGTTCTTGAGCTTCATCACTAACCTCTACCATTTGGATTTTAAAGTTACCTCCACCCATTAAATGCTTGTTAGCAGCATTTATATCTTCTATAGTATAATTATCATTTAAAGGTACTATTGTGAGGTTATTAGTCAATACATCGTTTGACCATATATTACTTTTATTATCATGTAAACTAAACTTTTCATTTTGTTTACGAGAGTTTTTACTAGCTAATATGATACTATTATCAATGACTTCTCCTTTATTATCTGTAAAAGTTTCTGTATTAACATCATAATTACCATAGATTTGTGTAAAATCTTTTAATAAAATCCATACATTATTTAATCCTTCTACTTCATTTAAAGGAATGTAAGATGAAGTTGCATTTTGAGTTTCATTTAAAGAACTGTTAAACAAGTGTAACAACAAAGGTTTTTTAGTTAACATGATTTGTAACTTGTCTATAACCTCTTTATTATTTTCTTTACCTTCTTTTAAAATACTTTGAATTATAGCTTCAACATCTTTTCTTAAAATAGAAGGTTTAGTAAGTATATCATTAAATAAATCTATAGTGGTTTTTTCTACTGTTGTAGATAATCCTAATTGATTGTTCAACTCTACAAAGAACTCATCTATCTTATCATCTTCTACTAATGCTGATAATTTAATCACATTATCTGCTATACCTGTTTCTAAATTAGATTCTTTATTGTCTGTAAAAAATCTAGCAATGTTATATAAAGAAGCTATTTTATTTTCAGTAGCTAAGTCTTCAACATTTAATATAAATTTAGCTACCTCATCATAATTTAAAAATTTACTATCATAAATAATTAAATTTTTTAAAAAATCAACGTATTGTGAAAATGTGTTACTACAATTCATATATTAACATTTTATATTTTTAAGTAAATCTACTAATTCTTTTTCTTTATTTTTTGCAAAGTTAACATTTTTTTCAGAACTTACAACTTTTTCTTTAGCATAATTTTTAACCCATTCTCCAAATGATTGAGAGGCTTCTGTATAAGAACTAGGAGTGGTATCTGTTTTGTCATCTACTGTAGAATCTAAATTTAAATCTTCTTTATCAACTGGCATTATAGGAGTAACTTCTTCTACAATATCTTGTTGTACATTTGACAATGTTTCTTTTATAAGTGAAATCTGTCTTTGCAATGCTTTTTTACTTCTACCATCTTTAAATACAGTATTCCAATCCTTGCTGTTATATTTAGTATTTAACCATTGTCTTAGTAATACTTCAAATTCTAAATTATCAACTTCTAATCCAAATAAAGTATTACGTTCATTGTTAATAATATCTGCAACAAACTTATCATTACTAACTGTTATATCTGGTTTTACACTTATAGTTTCTAATACTTCTTCTTTTTCTTTATTATTTTGTTCAGAAATAACTTCTTCATCGACTGTTTCAGGTGTAAATTCTTCATCTGCTGTTTCAGCTTCTTTATCAGTTTTAAAAGTAGGTGTAGCAAATACATTTAATTTTTCTACAAGTTTATCTACTTTGTCTTTTACACTATCAATGTTATAAGCTTTGTTTTCATTTTCTAATAAGTCCAATCCTTTTACTTTAGCTCTTGCTATTTGAGAGATAGAATCATCTGATATGTTTTTACTTTCTAATTCTTCATTAGAAATATCTTTTCTATCATCAGCTACATTAAATGTAGAATACCATATATCATATAAACTATCTAATTTTGATTTAAATACTGATAACTCTTCTTCAAAGCTACCTAAATCTTCCATTGTTTTAGCAGGGTTAGTAACCTTTTCTAATAAAGATTTAAATGTAGGATCAGCTCTAAATATATTTTCTAAGTTTGCTATATATGTTTTGTATTCACTAATATCTATTTTACTTTGCATCAATGCTATCATTGCATTGTTTTCTAAGTTAGCTTTAGCTCCTACTAAAGAATTTAAAATTAAATGTTTAATTTGTCCTTCAGTCATTCTTTGAACAACTTTAGAATAAGCTTCTGGATTATGTAAAGAATAATAACCTTCTAACAAGCTTTCTGTTTCTTGTCCTAATCTAATTATATCAACTAATTTAGAACTAGAATCTTGAAATGCTTTTTCAGATATGTCAGATATACCTTCTTCTTTGTTTTTATTATTGATAATGTTTCTAAAAGTATTTAATACTTCTTCATGTTGAGTATCATAAGTAACTTCATCTGAAGTTTCTGATTGTTCTGTTTTAATATGTTTACCTACAAATCCATGTTCTTTAGACCAATATCCTAACCATGTTTGTAAATCTTTTATTTGTTTATCTATATTATCTTTATCTTTTTTTAATTGTTCTTTTTCTTCTTTAGTAGTTAAATCAGAATCTAAACTATCATTTATTATTTCTAATTGACCGTTTAAATTACCAAGTTCCTTTACTAAATTGGTAGGATTAATAAGAATGTTAAAAGCATATAAAGAAGAACTTTCTAATCCAGGAATAGTACTTATTTCGTCTTTCATCTTATTAACACGTTCCATATTCCTATCAGCTTTCAAACCATTAAGAGCTATGAGGTTAATAGCTTCTTCTTGTTTGTTTCTTAATATCTTAGCTATATAGTTTTTAGAACTACCTTCAGCATAGATAGAAGGATCTACAAGTTTATCTCTGAAAGTATCTGTAATTCGTTCTAAGTTTTTAGCATAGTTTCTAACATCTTCTGATACAGATTTAGCAAAGTCTTGTGGATTTTCATATTTAGTTTGAGTAATATCTATTTGAAATGCTTCATTAAATTCTTCAACTGTCATTTCATCAGCAGCATGTTCTATAGCATAAGCATATGCATCAGTCATTCCTAATCTTCCTGCTGCTAATACCCCTTTTATAATTTGAGTATCTCTAGCATTATTCCATTCATATTCACTGTTTTCTTTAACAGCTTGATCCATCTGCAAAGATGTTTGTAATTGTGCTACTAAAGTACTAGCTTTAGACTTCTTAAAATCATTAGTTAAATTGTTAACTGTTTCTATATCTTCTTTTCGCTGTTTTTCAGCTTGTCTAGCAGGATTATTTTCTTTTCCATACTGAGTATCATATAATCTTTTTTGTATCTCTGTAGTACCTGCATTTAACAATTGAGTAGGTATTCTTATCATACCCCCTGTCATAGCTCCGTGTACAAATACTTTTAATCCTTGTGGAGACCATTGTTCCCCTAATCCTTCTCCAAAAGCATCTACGATAGTTTTAGAAGCATCATTATATTGTTCTCCATAGTAATTTGACCATGCTATATTAGAACTTTCTTGAAGAATTTCTTGTAACCCTTCAACAGCTTCAAACTTCATAAAGTCTTTTCTAAACATTTTAAGACCTTCCCATACAGCTTTTCTTTTTCCAGCATCTTTAGCAATCTTAGATACTGTTCTTATACCACCACCAATACCAGATTTAGAATATATTTTACTACCTTCTTTTGTAGTAACATTTATTAAATCTTCAGCTCCTTCTGACATAACATTTTTAATCCATGTCTTATGGAATCCCATTTTATTAAACAATGTACCAAATTGTATTTTATTAGAAGCTAGTAAAATTGATAAGTTAGTTTGATAGTTTCTAAAAGCTGCTGTAGAAGCTCTTAATTGTATATCTTTATATTCTAATGCTGAAGGAGCTCTGCCATTACTATCAGCAAAGTTTTTTAACATTGTGTCTAAAGTTTCTCCATAAGTACCAATAGCTTCAAAAGAACTTTCTGTAGAACTCATATTATATTCAGTTCCCATTCTTCTTAATCCATTAATACCTATTCCTACTTGAGTAGCTATATTAAATCCTGATTTACCTGCTACAACTATTTTTTCAGCAGATCTTACACCAGTACCCATAATAGGAACACCTTTAGCTACATTTAAAGCAAATTCTCCAAAAGATTTAGATTTAACAATATTTTTCATATTAAATGTAGCTACTTCCATAACTTCATTAATACTACTTTTAAATTTCTTTTTTCCTATTTGAGCTACTCCATAAGAAGCTAAAGGATCAGCCTTACTACCAGCTCTTATAATTTGATCAACACTACCAAAAGAAGCTCCTTCTACAAGGTCTGTTAATATATTCTTTTTGACAACTTTTTCAACAGTTTCTTTTGCACCTTTTTCTACAGCTTCTTTAACAACCTTTTTACCTATTCCTTTTCCTATAGTAGCTAAAAGCTTACCTGAACCAGCTCCTGCTGTTAAAGCTGTTAATACAGCATCAGCAGCTAATTCTAAAGTAAATGCTGCTGTAGTACCTAAAGCAAATCCTGAATTAGATACAAATTCAGATATAGAAGATTTACTAAATAAACTATCTTCATCTCCTGCTGGTACAAATACTTTATTTCTTAAAGATTCTTGTTTATCTTGATAATGTTGTTGTAACATTTCATATTCACTAGGCATCATTTTACGCATATCCCAATGAATAAAAGCATCACCCATACGACCATAGTCTTTCCAATAATCTACAAATGTATTTCCAAATCTGGTTTTAAAACCATCAAATCCTTTACGCATTGCAGATGACCATGTTTCATTGTTAATCCATCTTTCTTCATTTTTAGGATCAAAAGGATTAAAAGTTTGTGGATTAAAATCTTTTTGAAATCTATATTGATCTATGTCTTTAGCATAACTAACCTCTGTATTTAAAGATTGAAATGCTTTATTAGAAACATTGGATAATTCATTATCAATCTGACTTTTAAATAAATCAGAAAAAGATGAACTAGGTTGTTGTTTTAAATTTAAAAAATTATCATCTAGTTGCATTGTATCCTTGTATTACTTCATAAATTGATTTTGTAGGTGTTTCACTAAGCTGTTGTTGACGTAATAAATTTTTATTAGTCATATACATATTTTCAATATTAAAAATAGCCTCGTTAAGACTTACAATACCTGTTTCATTTCCTATAGGTGCAAGAATAAACTTAGAATATTGTTCTTCTACTCCTGTTTCAGGATTTTTATAATAAGCTTTTAAACTATAACCGTAATTACCTTGTCTATTTTGACCTCCTTTTATAGTAAAGTTTAAATCTGATACATTACTTTTATATGGTACATAAGCATTAGGATTAGTTAACAATGACGTAAAAGGTCCGCTAGAACCAATAGGTTTTTGAGAATTTCGTGATAAACCATCTCCTAAAATTTGAGTGAAAGCAGGATTACTTTGTAAGGTTGAATAATCAGCATCATATGTTATTTTTACATTTTTAGCTTTTTCTCCTGTACCTATTGTACCTGTAAATGTAATTTTTGCAGATTCTTCATTAGGATCATAATCAAGTCTCATTGTGTTACTAAATGCCTTACCTAGTTCGGTAGCACTCATTAACTGTAATTCTTCTAAATCTAAATCACCTTCTATTTCAATGTTTTTCTTATCTAATGCTATATCTTCTGTACTTACAATAATAAATTGTAATATATTATCATTAATTCCACTATAAGCTATAGATTCTCCTATAGGAACACCTTGATTAAAACGTTCTGGAATAAAACTATCTATAGTAGATTGTGAAGCAGCACTCATACTAGAAGGATCAAACAAAGGTTTTCCTTGACTATCATATCTTATAAACTTAGCTCCAGCATAAATACCAGATTCGTCAGCAGCAATCATATCACTTACATCTGACCATGTTTTATAAATTTCATCTTTTATATCTACAAGCTGGCTCATGTTTGATAATACATCATTTAACAAAGCTACTTTAGCAGGATCGTCTCCTTGAACACCAGCAGTAGCTAAAGATATATCTCTAGCATTCTCATAAATACCTGTTGTTAAATAATCAAACAAATTTCTTGCTGTTTCAGGTCTAACAATAGCAGTGACTTTAGCAGGATCTACTCCTTCTAAACCTACTTTATTAACTAATTCTGTTAATGTTGCTACAGTACTTGGAGATAATGTTTTAGTACTACCTCTACCTGTTGTAGAAGCTAGTTCAAATAATTCATTTAAAGCTCCTGTATATTTTTCTTGTAATTGTGTATTTTCCATAGGATCTGATGAAAATCCTATAAGAGACAATAAACCATCAGATGCTGTTAAAGATTGAAACAATTGTTGATTAGCATAATCATATGATTCTTTCATATTTTCTGCTTTTGTTTTAATTTCTCCTTGTGAAGTATAACTACCTACTATAGTTTCTACAATACCATTACTATTTACTTTACTACCTTGACTAGCTGTAGGATTTACTTTTGAAGTATAGTCTATAGTTTTCCATTTATCATCTTGTGCTAAAGCTGCATATTTATAAGCTAAATCCTGAGCATGTATTTTTTCAGTAGATGCTATTCTCATTTTAGTAAGAACTACATCATCTGCTTTTATACTCTGTTCAGAAGTCATCATAGCTGTATTACTTGCCCAATTGCTTACAATATCATCTTGTAGCCCATTAGTAAAAAACTGAGCTAGATTTCCTTGTACATAGTCTATAGAACCTTCTAATAATTTAAAAGATTCAGATACAGCATTTTCTTTTGCTATTTTTAAACCATTTTGTTTTTCTAATAGCTGTAGTATATAAGCTTCATCTTTAGCTGTAATTTGAGCATTAGGGTCTAAACTATTAATGATATGTGAAACAGATTGATATTCTCTATCAAATGCTAATGCTTTTTGAGTTTCTTTTTCTACAAGCATTGGTGCTAAAGATTCAGCTACATATTGTGTAGCAGTTCTTTTATCTACACCTTGTTCTTGCATTATACTTCTTACAGCAGATTCTACTTGCACTGAACCCATTACATTAAATTGTTCTGCAAATTCATTACCCATTTGCATTTTAGCCCATGATTCAAAATAAGGAATAGACATTTCTCCATTAATAGTTTCTATGATATATCCTCCCTCTAAGTCAGTAGTTTTAATCTTAATACCAGCATCTTTCATAGCTTTATCTAATTTAGCTACTGGATCACCAAAAGGTACAAAACTACGAGGTTGTACTTGTAATATAGAACCATCTTTTCTTGAAGCTTCTGTTAACTCTTGAAATCCATAATTAAGATATAGTTCAGCATGTCTGTCATATTGTTTTCTTATTTGAGGGTCTGTACTATTTTTATAAGATTCCATTTTACTCATTTCAGATTTCATCTTTTGAGTAACACTGTAATCATACATTAGCATTTTATCTTTAGTAATAGGATTCATTGTAGCTAATGCTTTGTTTATATTTTCTCCTTTACTTAAATCTAAGTTAGCAATACTTTTAAAAGCACCATCTAACTTTTGCATGATACTATCTTTATAAGCTACATTCTCAGGATTAGTTAAATCTAAAGAATTAATTTGATCATAAGCAGATTTTACAGCATTAAATCCTTTATCATATTCTGCTTGTTTAGCACCCATAACTGTAGTAAGAAAACTCCAATCAGGTGTATATAAACCCATTTGTCCAAAAGGACTGCTATTTGCTGGTAAAAAATTTGCCATATTTTATAATTCAAAAAAATCATTATAATTAATTGTACCTCCATAAGCCATTTCAGGACTTTGACTTCTACGCTTATTGTTTGAAATAATTTCTAGTAAGTATTTGTCTGCAAATGTAGAATCAAATCCTTGATCTAATAATTGTTTCTTATAAGTAGCTAACGCTTCAACAGGGGGAATTGCATTTTGTGTATTACCCATGTTATACATATTAGTATAAGTATCAGGTTGGGTAATATCTCTTCCAGGAACTACACTAACGTTTCCTGTAATATTATCTGTATGTACTTGTGGAAACAATACTTGTTCCATCATTTGATCTTTAGTAAAGTTATGCCATCCTGCATTCCAAGCACCTATAGTTCTCCATTTCTTTAAGTTCTGAGCTTTATCATAATTCTCATTTAAAGTAGCCATTTGAGCTATATATTGTTGTCTGCCTTGTTCATTAGCAGCAATCTCTTGGTTCTCATATTGAGCTTGATTGTTTAATGCTTGATTAGTAATTTGTACATTAGAATTTTCTACATTAGATAGTACATTAGCCGCATTTTGAAATCCTTCCCCTGAAGCTGCTAACATTGTAGCTAAAGCTATTTGAGGATCTACTGAATTAGCTATCATATCAGAATATCTAGCCATCTGTTCTTGATTAGCTGCTAATTGTCTTGTAGGGTCTAATAGTACATAATCAGGATTAACAAAATCTACTTTACTTTGAGAAGGTTCGTATCTGTTAACTTTATCTGTTAAAGCTCCTACAAAGTTAGTAATATCAGGTGCAAACCATGTATCTACAGGTCTTTGAATCTCTTTAGGAAATGTAGTAGTATCTACTTCTATATCATCATCAACTTCTACAGGAGGTTCTTCTGTTACATTTACATTAGGATTT
>RZYO01000001.1 GCA_009930325.1 Spirochaetia bacterium
ATCTATTCGGTCGTTTTAGCAATATCTATTCGGTCGTTTTAGCAATATCTATTCGGTCGTTTTAGCAATATCTATTCGGTCGTTTTAGCAATATCTATTTAAAATACTTTTGCTTATTAATGAGCCAAAATAGATTAACGATTTTATATTATTGAATGAGTTTTTCTTCAATTAACAAAAACATAAAATCAAATAGTTTATAATTTTTTGTAAAGTTATTTATAAAAGTTTACAAAATATTGCAATCTTTTAATCAATAGTTTACAAATATTTGTAAACTATTAAACAAAACGAATCATGACACTTAGACAATATTATACCAATTAGTACAAATTAAAGTTCCATTTAAATATTAACAAATCTTTAATGAATTCAAAAAATATCTACATTATTCATATAAGAAATCTCCCTTTTATAGTTCAAAAAGGAAGATTAACATTATTATTTTGATAGTTTTACAAATAGCTCTTTAGTGATAAATAATTTATATTTATCATTCTTCAAACCAGGGCAAGGCTCTTAATCTAGCATAGTTATAATATTTTATAAGTTCAAAATTTATATAATCCAAATCAAATTCATCAATATCATATTCTCCACCAACCCACATTAACATTTCTTCACGTTCTTGGGATTCTTCATCACTAATACATTCTAAGAAATGGGTGAATCCATATGAACCACCAACATCTTCTGGGGGACAAGCTCTCTCTCCCTTAATACATTCCAATTCATAAGGATAATCAGAATTATAATTACTATTTATTAATGTAATTTCATGTTCCCACCCATCTCCAAAGTCATATTCGTATGTTATCTTTTGGTTTTTTCTGCTAATGAATTGATTAAGTCGAACAAGTCTTGAATCTTTTACTTCTTCAAAATCATCAATATATTCATTAAATTCACTATATTTTTTCTTTTTTATTACAAATTGATAAAGATGCGATTGCTCCCAACCCATAACTATTTGAACTACATCATGAAGTCTATCAAGTGATATATCGTACGGGACAACAAATTCTCTCCAAATCTTTGGTTCAACATCCAACAATTCAATTCTTAATAAATAATATTTTGCTTCACCCATAACACATTTATCCTTTTATAATTTATTTGTTCAATTCTTGTAATTTTTGGTCAACTAACTTCTCAGCTTCCTTTTTAATTATTTCATCAAATAATTCACCTATTATCTCAGACTCTTCTTTATTATCATACCAAGAAAGATCTCTATCACGTGCCCAATCACAATATTTATCTAAGAAAAAATTATAACTTGCTTTATTAAAAAAAGATATATTAAAATTATCACCTAATAGCTTTCGTGCAGTTTCATATAATGGGGAATTAGGCTTATTATAGGCATCACTTAATTCATAAAAATGCTCAAGTTTCTTTATCATAGCTGGTGGTGAACTATTAGCACCTCCAATACAGCATATTTCCTTCGGTGTTTCATTATAAAATCTTGTTTTTTCAACAAATATTCCCAATTCCCAATAATCATAATACATTATAAATCTTGATCTCTCTTTTGTTAACATATTTAATCTAAATAAAGAAATATTAAAACTATTATCCTCATTTGCATCTTTCAAATTTTCATTATCAAAATCCTCATTATCATAAGATCTATAATACTTATTCTTTATTTTAAAAGAACATAATTCATACCCTTCCCAATTAAACAATAACAAAATAACATCACTTAACCTGTCTAAGCTAATATCTTCAGGAACTACAACCCTTCTATAAATTGATGGCTCACTTCCATTTAATTTTATATTTAATAATGTATAGTCATAATTAAAATCTTGTTCATCTACTTCCATATTCACTCCAGAATTTTTTTCTATTTATATATTTATACTCTACTTTCTCTAAAAAAGCTTCATGGATTATATATGATTTCCAATCAACTATTTTTGGAGAAAGATTATCTAATATTTTCAAATAATTTGCAGCCTCACTGTATTTATTACTCTTTGCCTTTTCTAAAATCAATAATATTTCCTTTCTGTAAAGAAAAACAATAGGTAAATATATATTAGCAGTTAATAATATTTCTATAATTTTTACTATTTGTTTATCACTTAAAGTTTTTATAACGTCATAATTCATTATTGAATACTTTTCCGCTTCTTCTTTATCTACTGATGCTAAAAAATCAATCCTCTCAATAAAATTTAAGATACTTTTATCATTTAATATTTCATTTACTTGATTAGTTATTAGTTGTTCTCTTATATCTTGAGAGATATAATTTGATAAATAGTTTAATGTATAAATTGTTGGATTCGAAGAAAAAATTCTTTTTGCTATTCTTCTTTGATTATCTATATCATTTAACTTTGTATAAATGATTAATAACTGTTGATTTTTTTTATTATTATTGTAATCACTTTCACTATTAGTATTTATCAATATTTCTAGTGCCTGAGTATATTTACCCTCTTTTATATATACATCAGCAATATCATAAACAGAAATATTAAAAGAATGGGACAGAATAGCCATTTTTTTAAATAAAGTCCCATCTGGTATATTTCTTGATAAAGAAAGGAGAGAAGTATAATAATACCAACTATTTTCATCTATATTTTTTTCTATTTCATTATATAAAAGTCTAAGAACTTCTCCATTAAAAAACTTATTTGCATTTTTTATTATAGAAACAGCACTAGATTCATCTAATTTAAAAAGTTCTAGAATTTTATTTATAACAAAAGACACATTTTCACTTAAAATAGCATATTCGATAAACATATTGTAAGCTCTATATGAATAATGATCCCAATCAAAAATTTCGTAATTACAATAATCATTTAAATAATCTTTACTATCATCACAAAAATCATCAGAACAAGGAAGCATTTGAATAAGTTCCTCTTTATGCTGAAAAAATTTCATTATTAAATCAATTGCTATATAGAAATCAGTAACTAATAATTTAATATCATCAAAATAACTAGTTAATGTATCTGTTATTATTATTTCATTTTCAACATCAAAATCATCAAAATAAGAATATAATTCATCAATTTTAACATCATCACTAATAAAGTGTGTTTCTACAAATTCTTTAAAGCTTTTATCTTGCTCACTATAATTTAAAATTATATATTTGAGAGTATCATATGATAATTTATTTAATTTTTTATTAAATTCTTCCATCTAAATTGTTCCTTCATTATTCCTTCGTATTATTAAAAAAATTTATTTATTCACCATGTAAATTATTTTATTAATTACGAACCACTTCTTTAGCTTGTTACTTTTTAAAAAATACTCAACTATCAACTAATACATTATTTTCATTTAAATTGTAATACTTTAATAAGTAAATAAAATATTTACTAGAAGCTTATAAGAATTAAATATAAATTCTTAATAATTAAGTTTATACTGTGTTATGTTTTATAGCTAATTGATTAAATAAATAGACATCTTCATTAATCTTTTTTTAAATAATTATATCTATACCAGAATTTTTTATTTTTTTTATATTTTATCATTAACATATTTAAAAAAATTTTATGATTATCATATTTCAAGTAATCAGATATTTCTTTTGACAAATCATCTAATTTTATTAATTTATTTACGGCAATCTCATTCATATGTTCTTCAACTTTATGAGAGTCTAAAATTTCTAATAATTGCCTTCTATATATTAGTGAAATGCAAAGTTTATTATTACTTTCAAATAATTTATCGAGAATTAGAGTATCTTCAATATCCCATATATTAAAATCATTAACATGTTTTAAACAATATTCATTAACTTCTTCAATTTTATTCACATCAAACATAAATAAAATATTATTCAACAAATTAGTTTTTTCTTCACTTTTTAATAATTCCAAAATCTTATTATCAATTAGGAACTGTCTTTTATTTTCTCCAATAATACTGAGCAGAAGATTTAAATTATCTATTGAAGGATATTGATAATATAATTTTGTAACTACATCTATTTTATTAGGAACATCACCTTGTGCTTCATAGATTCTGTAAAATAAATTCAATGAGAAGCTGTCATAATTATTTAAAGTTTTTAGTATCCTTAATGCACTAACATAATCATTAGAGTCATAATAGACATTTGCTAATTTATCTACTCCATTATAATATCTTCTACTTTCAATTCTTTGATTAAACTGCTCAAATAAAATAGGGTCAGGAAGTTGTCTAAATAATTCAGTCATTATAATAATTTTATATTGAGGTGGTTTTATATTTTTAATTTCAGTTGTATAAACTTTTATCAGATATTGAATATCCTCTTTATTTATAAAATCGTTCATTTTTTCAAATATGGGTAACATATATTCAAAATTTTTCTTATTTGTTGTTTTATGTAATAAATTAATTACATATTTCTTATCATTACATATTGCTCCATTTTCAATAAATAAAATTTTTGCTTTTTCAACAAAAGGATAAAATCCAAATATAGTGGCTTTAGAAGAGTACGTATTTAAATATTCAAAAGAAATCAATCTCTTAAAAAATTGATGTATTAATTCAAGAATTTTTTTGGGAGATTTAATAAACAATTCTATTTTATCAAAATAATTCTTTAATTTTTCTTCTGCTTCATGATTATCGACAAACTCCGTTACATTAAAAAAATTGCATAACCGAGAATAATGAAGCTCTTCATTAGAATAATTTATTTCCAAAAATTTTAAAAAATCACTATCTTTTTTTGAATATTCTATTAATGCTTTTTCCTTTAAATCTACATCTAAAGCCTTTATTTTTTTTTCATCCATTTGTTTTTCAACCTTTAAAATATGTCAAATTAACCCACATAAACCCCAAAATGATTTCTTCCTTGAATGTTTTAGTCTAATCTCAGTAAGAAATTCTTCATGATTCATAATATCTTTCCAATCATCAATATTATTACTTAAGAAACTTAACTCAAGTAAATATGAAGCACCATATTTATATGCTTTATAGTTTGCATTATTTAAAATTTCCAACAAGAGATCTCTATATAGCAAAGTAGCAACTAAATACTTATTATTGTTTTTAAAATCATCAATAATATCATGTATATAGTATTCTCTTAAATCTTCTATTTTATCTATATTTTTAAAGAAATACTTTTCAGCTGCATCAACTCTATCTACATCTAAAAGAAACCTTATATTTTCTTTATAAGAATTAACATTTCCCCCATTATAAAAAGATTCTATTTTCTTATTAATCAAATCATCTCTTGATTCATTAATTGTTGATTTCATTAATAGATCAAGATTTTCAACAGTTGCACTTTTATCAAATAACTCTTTAGCAGTATTATATACTTCTTCTCCATTCCCCAACTTTTCATATATCCTATTCAATAATTCATTTTTTTCATTTTCTTGGTGTATATAACTTGGATTAAACAACTTTGCTTTTTCTAAAGCAACATCATATTTTTTTTCATTAAAATAAACTTTAGCAATATCTAAATAAGAAATACTAGAATTTATTTTATAAGAAGAATATTTTTCATAAAGTTCTCCATCATGTATTTCTTTAGCAAGATCTACAATTAAACAATAATCTTTATATTCTTGTTTCTCTATATCACATAATAGCTTTGATATAAGTAGTCTAATTTGAGAAGCACTTAATATATTATTAATATTTGAAGTAATTGAATAATTATAAGATATTCCTCCAATTTCAAAAAACTCAATAAGTTTTTCAATCACATAATCTTTATCTTCACACTCTTTTAGAGCTTTCTTAAATAAAGATATTGCATCGTATAAATAGTACTCATAATCTTCATCATGGTAAGAATCTGTTTGATCTATTATTTCGGTTATTATTTCTTCTGAATTAAAAAATTGAAATAATAAGAAAATAGCATCTTTAGGAGATTTAATAAATAATTCAATATCAATAAAAAAAGATTCTAAAGTAGCATTTATTGTATATTTAGTTTCACTATCAATTTCTTTAATAGTAGATAACAATCTATTATAATTATCATCTTTCTCTAAAAATGAGTTATCAATAAATTTTCTAAAGTCTTCATTAATATCATAATAATCAACTATGATATTATTTAACTTATCCCTAGTTAGTTTTTCTAATTTTTCTTTTATACTTTTTTCCATAAATTACCTTTAACATATAATATGATGTGATCTTAAAATTAACAATTTAAATATAAGAATTTTTGTAATTATTAGATAAGAAAAAAGATGCCCCGATTATTGAGACATCTCATTTAAATATAATTAAAATTACATTGATTTAACCATTTCTTGAACAATTTTACCTGAATTATCAGCAACAACAACCCACCATTGTTCATATGTTTCATGAGCTACGCCATCTGCTTTATCACTCATACCTCTAATTACTACAAAGGGAATACCATATTGAGAGGCTACATACCCAACAGAAGCTCCTTCCATTTCTACACAGAGAGCACCTAATTCATTAGAAAGATATTCAACTTTTTTAGCACTAGCAACAAACTGATCCCCTGTTGCAACTAAACCTTTTAATACATCTTGATCTTTACATACTTTTAGTGCTGCATTATAAGCTTTATCTACTAAAATTGGATCAGCTTTTATTTTTACTTCTGATACAAAATCTGTCCCTAGTTCAATCTTTTCATCAGTTTGATATCCATAATCATGGAACATAACTTCAGTTGAGATTACAACATCAGCTATACTTAATTTTTCTGAAACACTTCCTGCAATACCAGTAAAGATAATAGATGAAACATTAAATTCATGAATAAGAATTGCTGTTCCTGCAGCAGATAAACTTTTACCAACACCTGCTTTACAGATAACCACATCTTTTCCTTCAAGTGTTCCAATATTATATACAACACCACCTACTTCTTTTGTTGATGTTACATCAGCAATTGAAAGTAAATAATTAACTTCAGAATCCATTGCACTTATAATACCTATTGGACTCTTTTGAGCTTTTGCACCTTCTATTTGTCCTTGAGCAAATAGACTTCCTAAAAAAACAGAACACATCATTAAAATAACAATAATTTTTTTCATTTTAATACTCCAAAATTTTTTTACAGTATTTATAATTATTAAAGAAAAGTACACACAATTTTTTATTTTATTTTTTAAAATAACCATTTTCTATTAACTAAATAAACAATAATTTCTAATTATAGAAATAGTAAAAACATTTTTTATAATTTAAGAATATAAAAATTACAGCCTTATATAGTCGGTGTGAATAATAAAGTATGAACGAAGGCAAAAATGTAAAGTATTACAACGGTTTAAAAAAAATTAAGCATGGATTAAGTTAAACAAAAAATATATTCCTTTGATTTATATTTAATACATAAGAATATTATAAAAACCTTTTCACTATTTCTTTGGCAAATACAAAAATATAATTTTTTAGATATTATTATATATAAAAAATAGCAATATTAATAAAAAAAAATAATTATATATGGAGGTATTCTTCTAATCTATTAAATAGTACTAATGCAAAATCACATTTTAAAGGGATTTTTGGGTCAGCTTGCCTTTTTTTTAAATTTTTCAAACTTAAAGTATTTATTTCAATAGGAAGGCTCCCTTTCGAATATTTTTGAATATTTTTTTTATATTCTGGTAAATAATCTCTACTATGTAATGGTGTTTTAAAATGTGATTTTCCACAACAAAAAGCTATCCACTTAGTTAATATCTCATCATCCATGTGCATAATTAGAAAATCTTCATAATTCATATAAGAAAACAAAAAATTGGGAATATTTGATGGCTTTTTCAAATAATTATCCATATCATTTGCATCATTTCTTAAATATCTATCTTTATCAACCCAAATCAGAATTTCATCGCGAGGATTATCCTTTTTTACTTTTTTATATTCATTTACAACTATAGAATATTGACCACCACCAGAGGATTTACCTATAAATTTTACAGGAATTTCCTCCTCTTTTAAAAAGCGATTTAATTCTTGAATATATGCCCTTTCAGAAGGCCCTTCACATACTATAATTATAATCCGATTCATTTAAAAATACCTCAATTAAATATAAGGATAAGGAATACCTGATAGTCTTCCTTCAAGATATTGTTTTCTAAAACTAGTAATATTTCTTATACCTTCATAATCAGAAAATCTTTTTAATATTGTACCCTTTTTTAAAGTCTTTTCAACAACACATAATTCAGATATTCTCATCATATCATCATCCATTATATCGGTATTATGAGTTGTAAAAATAAGTTGTGCATTATTTTTATTATATCTTTTATCTTTAAATAATCTAACTATTTCAACAAAAAGAAAAGGATGAAGAGAATTCCCTAATTCATCAATAATTAAAATTTTTCCTTCTTTCAAAATTGATAAAACAATACATAATATACTTGCTACTCTTTGTGTCCCTATAGATTCATCATAAAAATCAAATATTACTTCATTTCCATTTATATCTTTGTGAAAAGATTTGATTTGTGTTTCTTTTATTTTGTTTGTTTTAATATCTCTTGTAAATTCATGATTTTTTCTAAAATCAATCGCTGTTGATTCCTTAATTTCATTTTGTTTTATCTCCATGCGAATTATATCTATATCAAGTTTTTTTAATAATGGAATCATTTCATCAAATGCAACTTGAATAGAATTATCTAAATTAGTTTTTGCAAGTTTTTCAAGGCTAAAGGTTAAAGGAACATTATTCGATTGATATACTTCGATATTCCTAGATAGGAAATTATAAGAATTAGATACAAAAGAATTTAATCCTGCATAATTTTTTGCTAGAATCTTTAGGAAAGGTGTTTGAAAATAATTATCAGAATTCATACATTCTACAGAATAAATAGATTCCAATTTTTCAAATGAATAAGTATCTGTCGTTATGCTATCAAATATATGTTTTTCTTTAGTAATTAATATAATATTATCATTTTCTTTTTTTAAATTTTCATATACTATTTCATTCTCATTAAATTTTAATGTATATGAACATTTAATACCATTATTGACAAAAGCTATTTCAAAAACTATGGGGTTTTCATTGTTATGTATTTTATTCGGTTCAAAATTCTCACAATAATATTTACCTCTTATAATTTTTATAAATAAACCAAAAGCTTTAATAATATTCGACTTACCTGAGGCATTTGCCCCATAAAAAGCTAATACAGGGACCATTCTACATTCATTTTCTTCTATGAATGGATATAAATCCATTTCTTTATAGCCGTTAGGAGCTTTTTTTTCTGCATAATTTAAAGGAATCGTAACATTTAAAATTGATTTATAATTTTCAATATGAAAAGATAATAACATTATTTACCCTCCAATATAATTTCTAGTTATATTATCTTTGATAATCTACATATAGTCAAGATAAACATTTTTTTTGTTTATATTATATATATTAAGAATTATTTTTTTATACTTGAAAACAAAATATAGGAGCAAATTAACCAATTAATACATATATTTCTATATAAATAATAAATATTAAAAATCTATAAATTCCTTGATTTGAATATATAGTAAAAATTTTTGTTTATTTTTTATTTGTGACTACTTTTTTTATCTATGCAAATAACACTTTTTATCTAAACAAGCAATAATAAGATAGGGTAAAACATTTTTTCATAGTTATGAGTAATAACAATATTAACATCAGTTAATAATCTCATTTGATTATTTCACAACATAAATAAACAAGTTCAACCCTTAAAAATAAAAGAAATATCAATTTTCCTAATAGATTCTGATAATCAAAACGCAAAAACAACCCCTTCCCTAATTTTTGAAGCTACATATTTATAATGCATGTTATTATAAGTAAAGTTGTTAAATCGGTTATCTGAAGGCACACATATTTCATAATACACTTGAGTTGTTAAACCATAATATTCAAATGCGCTATGATGAAAAATATATGCTGAAGAAGAAATTGCACATGCTATTTGATAAGGATTTGCAATTATATCACCTGTTGCTGGATTTACAACTGAATAAATATTATTTCTAATTTTCTTTTCTAAATCTTTTTTCATTAAACGATATATAATTGAATATGCTGTTTTTTCATTACCAACCATATTTATTATATCATTTATAGTAAAAACAGGGATTAGTGCTAATTCATTATTAACTTCGTTTGTACAATTGTAATTTTAAATATAAAAATCCTCACTAATGCTTTTTTAATTTATATTTGAGTAAATACAAATATGAGTTGAAATTAATTTCTCTTCATTCCCCTATTTTTCCCTTGCTTTTATATATTTCTATGTTACAGTAAATTAAAAGATGAAATTAATTATATAGCTTGAAATTAATTTCAGAGGAGGAAAATGAAAAATTTAGATAATATAAAATACTTATTAGAAATATGTGAACTGTTTTATATTCAAGGAAAAAGCCAAAAAGAGATTTCAGCTATTTTAAATATTTCAAGACCTCAAGTCTCAAGATTTATAGCAAAAGCAAAAGAAGAGAATTTAATTTCAATAAAATTAAACTATCCAAATATTGAAGAAAACAATTATCAAAATATGATAAGTGAAAAATATAACATCCCTGAGGTTTATATTTATGATATTGGTCAAGTCGATAATACTGAAGCTATGTCTCTATTAGCCAACGCCTCAAAAGAATTATTCAATATATTAATTAAAAACAATCAAATAGTTGGAATAATGGCAGGTAGAACTGTTGAAATATTAAGTGAGAAAATAGATAGCTCAAAAAACAGAGGATTAACATTTGTCCCTCTTTGCGGCGGATTAAGCATTAATGGAAAAACTTGGCAAGCAAACAATATTTGTCAAGAATTTGCAAAAAAAACAAATGGAACATGCTATTTATTAAATGCTCCAAACTATTTTACCAGTGAAGCAACTAAAGTTGCACTAATGAATGAAGAATCAATAAATGAAGTAATGCAAATGGGCAAACACTGTGATGTTGCTTTGTTAGGAATAGGTTCTGTTTCAACAAATTCAACAGGTATATTAGCAAGTGGTTTATCGAAAAATGAATTGGAAATACTAAAAAAAGAAGGAGCCGTTGCAAACATCTGTTGTTCCTATATTGATAAGGATGGGAAAGTAATCAATTCAAGCATTGCAAACAAAATATTAGGTCATTCCATTTTAGATCTAAAACAATCTAAAAAAGTTGCAATAGCAATGGGGGAAGAAAAATTAGCTGCTATAAAAGCAGTTCTTAAAGGTGAATACGTAGATGTATTTATTACATCTCTTGAAACAGCAAAAAAATTAATAGATTAAACAAAAAGAGGAGAAAGTTATGAAAAAAAGAAATCTTTTATTAATTATGGCAATGGTTTTATTTATAATACCATCAACACTATTTGCCGGTGGTAATAGTGAAAAGCAAAAACAAGTATCAATTTGTACTCCATATTTATCATCTGTTACTACAAAACAAATGGTAGAAGATATGGAAGCAAAACTTGTTGAAAATGGATTTACTGTAATAGTAAATGATTCAGCTAATGATAATAGCAGATTAGTAAGTGATATTGAAACAAGTGTAGTTTCAGGCTCCAGTGCTATTATTATTGTAAGTGTTGATCCAAAAATTTGTGAAACACAAATCAATGAGGCTGCTGATGCTGGAGTTAGTGTATTTGGCTGTGATGCAGGATACATTGATTCAATGCAAATGAATGCTTCAAGTGATAACTATCAAATGGGAGAAATGATAAGCTCTTATTTATTTGATAAGATGGATCACAAAGGAACAATCGTACATTTAACACATAGACCACATCCTGGTGTTGTTCAAAGATCTTATGCAATGGAAGATGTTTTAAAACAAAATCCTGGTATAACTCTAATTAGTGAACATCATGTTGATGTACCAAATCAAATAAATAATTCAAAAGAAATTGTTGAAAATTTATTAACCACTTACCCAGAAAAAGGAAGTATTGGTGCAATACTATGTGCATGGGATGAACCAGCAATTGGTGCAACACAAGCATTGCAAGAAGCAGGAAGAGATGAAGTATTTGTAGTAGGTGTTGATGGAAATGAACAAGCTCTAAAATTAATTGAGCAAGGCACTAACTTCAAAGCAACATTAGCTCAAGATTTCTTATCAATGGCTGATTTAGTTGCAAATGATGTTACAAAAGTTTTGAATGGTGAAAAAGTAGAAAAAGGCGAGAAATACGTTCCAGCTCTTTTAATTGATTAATTGAGTTGATAAATAAATATCCAGCCAATTTTGGTTGGATATTTATTAAAATAAGGAAACCTTATGATAGTTGAAACTAAACATTTAACAAAAGTATTTGGATCAATGTATGCTCTTAATGATATTAACTTTTCTATAAAGAAAGGGGAAATACATGGCCTGGTTGGAGAAAATGGAGCAGGTAAATCTACTCTTATTAAAATCTTAACAGGAGTTTATTCATTAACAGAGGGAGAAATCTATGTTAATGGAGAGTTAGCAGATATAAAAGATCCAGTTAAAAGTAGAGACTTAGGTATTAATGTTATCCATCAAGATAGACACTTAATCCCCTCTTTTAACGGTATAGAAAACATATTCCTAGGTTTACCCTATGAAAAAAAGAAAAACAAAGTATCAGTCGATTTTAATGCTATGAGAGCAAAAATAGAAGTCATAATGGATAAATATGGAATAGAAGTACCATTAAATCTTATGGCAAAAGAATTATCCCCTCCTCAGCAGACTCTCATTGAAATAATAAGAGCAATGTTAAGTGATTGTAAGTTATTAATTCTTGATGAACCAACGGCTGCATTAACAGATAAAGAGACAATTATATTATTTGATATAATCAAAAAATTAAATAAAGCTGGAACTGCAATTTTATATGTTACCCACAGAATGGACGAAATCTTTGCATTGACAGATAGAATTACAGTTTTTAGAAACGGTGAAATGGTTGAAACTGTTTTAACAAAAAACACAACTAAAGATGATTTAATATCAGCAATGACTGATAATGATAAATCAAAAGAGAAAGCTTCAACTATAAACCATGATAACAAAGAGTTAGAGCAAGTACTCTTTAGTGTAAAAAATATAGCTACTAAGGATAAAGTTGTAAAAGATGCTTCATTTGAAGTTCACAAAGGAGAAATACTTGGTATTTTCGGACTTGGTGGAAGTGGTAGAACAGAGCTATTAGAAGGGATCTATGGTTATAAAAGTATAACTAATGGAGAAGTCTTTTATAAGGGAAAACGCCTTGAAAAACTATCTCCTAAAAATTCAATTAACAATGGAATTGGGTTGATACATGAAGATAGACGAGGTCATTCTTTAGTAATAAATAGAAGTATTAAAAACAATGTTGTTTTACCTATAATAGATAGTTATGTCCAAAAAGGATTATATAATAGCAAAAAAGAAAATAGTGATGTAAATGATAAAATACAAGAACTAAATATAAAGGCTGTTAACAATAATCAAAAAGTTGCACAGTTATCTGGAGGGAATCAACAAAAAGTAGTTTTTGCAAAATCCCTAATATTCAATCCTGAAGTATTTCTATGTGATGAACCAACACAAGCTGTAGATATTATGACAAGAAGTGAAATACATACACTTCTAAGAGCAAAAGCAGCTGAAGGTAAAGCTATAGTTTATGTTACAAGTGATTTATTAGAAATGCTTGAAATAGCCGATAATATATTAATTATGGCGAATGGAAAAACCCACGAATTAATAAATAATAACAATGTTGATTCAAAAACAATCCTACAATATTGCTACAAAGAAAGGTAAATATAATGAATAATTTTAAAAACACAAAGTTCAAAGATATAATGTATACATATGGGACAATAATTGCTCTAGTTCTAATAATCATATTATTTGGAATATTAAATCCAAGAGCATTTCTTTCTTCAACAAACTTTTGGAATATTACAAGACAAATGGCAATATTAGCTGTTATAGCATTAGGGGCTACATTAATAATGTGTGTTTCTGAATTCGATTTGAGTGTTGGAAATATTGCATCTTTTAGTGGAGTATTATCTGCTCTTCTAGCTATAAATGGCGTACCTTTTGTTTTTGCCTTAATTATAGCTACTTTTATAAGTGGAATCTTAGGCTTAATAAATGGTTTTATTGTTACAAAGTTTAAAGTAATGTCTTTTATTATTACTCTTGCTATGGGAAGAATGATATATGGCTTAACATATTGGTTAAGTGGTGGAGCAATAATTTTCAATGATAT
This sequence comes from Spirochaetia bacterium, assembly GCA_009930325.1. Taxonomy (GTDB): domain Bacteria; phylum Spirochaetota; class Spirochaetia; order Sphaerochaetales; family Sphaerochaetaceae; genus Pleomorphochaeta. The sequence goes on from RZYO01000001.1 coordinate 14,243, forward strand.
TCCTAAATCATTTAAGTTTATTGGAACAGCTAAAATTGGACCTATCCCCTATTTAACAATTCTAATGATAATAATATCTATAATATTTGTTTATATAACTAAATATACAGCTTTTGGTAGAAAATTATATGCTATCGGTGGAAATGAAGTAGCAAGTAAAGTATCTGGTGTAAAAGTAGAACTTAATAAAACTCTAGCTTTTGCTATCTCAGGACTAATGGCTGGTTTTGCTGGAGTATTACTAGCAAGTCGAGTTGGATCTGCATCCCCTACAGCAGGAGATGCTTATAACTTAAATGCTTATGCTACTATATTTATTGGAATAACATTATTCAAAGAAGGCGTTCCAAACATACTAGGGACTCTAGTAGGTGTTGCAATATTTACAGTATTAGCAAATGGATTAACAATCCTTCAAGTTCCTACCTTTATCCAAAACATTCTAACAGGACTAATAATTATAATTGCAGTAGTAGGACAAAAAGTAGGAAACAGTAATAATGACTAAAATATATTCAATGAAAAATAAATTAATTATGGAAAAAGACAATCCATTTTTAATCGGATATTTATTAGCCGGTTACAAAGACTGTGATGAATTTTTAAACCTAATAAACAATATTCCAAATAATACAATTGATGTTTTAGAGTTGGGATTTCCATCAACTAATCCATATTCTGATGGAAAAGTAATATCTAATGCTCATGCCATTGTTGATAAAAATGTTGCAAATTCTCCCTCTTATTGGGAAAAAATAAGAAAAACAACTGATTATCCTATCTGGTTAATGGCTTATAAAGATGATTTTATTACCACAGGAATTTATAAAGAATTCGCGAAATTAAATTTAATTGATGCAATTGTTATTCCTGATACCAATAATGAAAATAGAATCGAACTTCAAGAAGAATTAAAGCAATATGATGTTGATGTTATAGGCTTTGTAAACCCTTCTATGAGTGAAATTGAAATGGATCAAGTATTAAGTAAATTTACTTTTATTTATGAACAATTATATGTAGGAGTTACAGGAAGTAATCATAGTGAAACCAATTATGATAAAATGCTTAATTACTCATTAACAAAATATCCCAATACAATACCTTTTGCGGGCTTTGGATTAAATAATAAAGAAAAGTTAGATATTGTCTATAATAAAGGATTTAAAGGGGCTGTTATAGGAACTGAACTATTAAAAAGATATAATACTTGTGAAGAAGAATTATTTAACTTCTTAATAGATTTATCTAGGAGTAAAGATTTATGAAAATAGCTACATTTGATTTTGGAACTACAGCTATTAAATTTGTAGTTTTAGATGAAAAAGCAAATATTTTATATAATAAAAAAATTGATATAGATACTATAATAAAAGATGGTTTTATTGAGCAATCACCAGCTCAATGGCTAAATGTGTTTAATGATTTAATTAAATCTTATAAAGAAAAAGATCAACTCACTCATCTTATCTGCTCAGGTCAAATGCAAGATTTAATATTTATTGGTGAGAATAACACACCTCTTTGTAATGCAATTCTTTACAATGATCAAAGAGGAGATAAGTATGTTAATAACATAAGTAAAGAAATAGAAGAAAAGACAACAATAACAATGAATGGTTCTATTCCTTTAGTAAAAATGTTTTGGATGAGAGATAATAAAGTTCAAATACTTAATAAAACTAAAAAGATATTATTTTCTCCAAAAGATTACATAACTCTATATCTAACAAATATTGCAGTAGCTGATACAGTAACCCTATCTACAACAGGGATGATGGATATTTATAAAAAAGAATATATAAAAGAAATAGAAGTTGAAAAAGGATTACTTCCTAAGATATTAAATTGTGGAGATGTAGTTGGCCCCTTAGAAAAAGGTAAAGCAAAAGAACTTGGGTTAAGTGAGAAATTAGTTGTTTTTGCAGGTTCCGGAGACGCAGGTGCTACAACTCTTGCAAGTGGAATTGTTAAAGATAATGAATTAAACATAAACTTAGGTACTAGCGGTTGGATTGCTAATATATCTAAAGCTCCTAATAAGGAAGCTTTTAATCTATGTGCTATTAATGAAAACTATTATATTAATGTAATTCCTGTATTAAATGCTTCATCAGTCCATAAATGGGTAACTAATATGATATTCAAAGATAATGATAACAAATATCAAGAAATGGATAAACTATTAGAAGAAAATATTAATTATGAAACTGATTTAATCACTCTCCCCTATTTAGTTGGGGAAAGATATCCTATTGCAGACAATAAAATTAGAGGTTGCTACTTCGGATTAAACCCTAAAACATCATTAATAGATTTAGTAATAAGTGCATTAGAAGGGGTTGCCTTCTCTCTTAAACAAGGAATTGTTGAACTAGGAGTTACACCAACAACTATATCTCTTATTGGTGGTGGTGCATTAACTAAAGTTTGGAATCAAATATTTAGTAATATTTTTGAAGTACCAGTTACTGTCTATAGTGATAGTGAATACCTTCCAAGTATTTCATTAACAAGTTCTGTATTAATAAATGAAGGACTTATAGACTCATACGATTCTTTTATTATTGAAATGCTATCTAAAAAGGATAGACAAGTTTATAAACCACAACCTGAGAGATTTACTACCTATAGGAATAAATTCAAGAAGTTCAAAAAGCTATACCCTGCCCTAAAAGAAATTAATAAATAAAAAACTATAATGTGATAATTATAAGAGAGTTAAACTCTAAAAAACTTTTTCAGTCTCTAGAAATAGAGACTGAAATTTTATCTTCATAAACAACTCATAATAAACCATTGAAAAAAATCCAACACCTTTAATAATTTAAGAAATTTCTTTATATTCTAATTATTATTTTCTCCTTCTCGGAATTTCATATCTGTAGAATCTAAATCAACTGTTATTGCACAAATTACAATTCTATTGATAATTAATTCTTCTATTGTTTCTTGTTTCATCCTATGTAACCAATTTCTAGCGCTGTATTGAGTACAAAAGATTGTAGATTATAAATTCTTGTTTCTACAATTTATAAGTTACCACTTATAAAGAATTTACAATTAATGAATATTAATTAAAAATTTATGTTATTATGATTGTTTTTTTTGTTGCTTTTACACGGATAATATTGTAAACTTTCCGTGTAAAAGCAACAAGATAAGGTTTATATTTTATGGATTATAAGAAGAGAATAATTGATTATATGAAAGAAACTGGTGGGATGATTACTTCATCATATTGTAAGGATAATGGAATCCCTACTATTTATTTAAACAGATTAGAAAAATCTGGCTTATTATTTAAAATAGAGAAAGGGCTATATTTAAATAATGAAGCAAATTTTGATGATTATTATTTTTTTCAGTATCGCTTTAAGAAAACTATTTATTCATATGAAACGGCTCTCTTTTTACAAGGATTAACAGACAGACTTCCTTTAGTAAAGGATGTATCAGTTCCATATAATTATAAATTTAATGATTTAATAACGAATTTAAATGTTTATTATGTCAATAAGAATATATTCGAGTTAGGTTCAATTAAAATTAAAACTATGTATGGTAATTTTGTGAGAGTATATTCTTTTGAAAGGATTCTGTGCGATTTTATTGCTCACAAAGATAAAATAGATATTGAAATATATTTAAAAGCAATAAAATCATATCAAAGATATGAAAATAGAGATCTAAATAAATTATTTGAGATTGCTCAAAAAATGAAAATTGAAAAAACAGTTAGAGAAGTTATGGAGATTGCTTTTGAATAAAATGGAGTTAATAAAAAGGTGCCATAGAGTTAGTAAAGAAAAAGGTCTACCATTTATAATCCAATTATGATTTATTATTTTTTAGAAAGTATTTTAAAGGAATTGTCGAAAGGGAAATATAAAGAAAACTTTATATTTAAAGGCGGTTTTATATTATCTAATGTTGTTGGAATAAATGCAAGAAGCACTACAGATATTGACCTTTTATATAAAGATAGTAAATTTTCTGATGAAAAAATTTTAGAAATATTAGATGATTCATTAAGCAAAAAATCTGATGACGCTCTAACCTATATAATAAAAAATATAGAAAATATTAAAGAAGACAATCAGTACGGGGGATTTAGGGTAAAAATTCTTTGTAAATTAGAAAATATTGAACAAATTGTACATTTAGATATTGCTATAGGAGATATTGTTACACCAGGTCCAATCGATTATAATTTTAGTAGTATTTTCGGGCATGATAAAATAGAAATAAATGCTTATCCGATTGAAACAATGATAGCCGAGAAATTACAAACTATATATAAAAGAAATTTTCTTAATAGTCGTAGTAAAGATTATTATGATTTGCATATTCTCTATAAGTTAAAATTAAAAGAAATAGATTTTATGAATCTAAAAAATGCTTGTGAGAGGACTTTTACTTATCGAAATACAGAGTTTGATATAGTCAAAATTAAAGAATTATTAGAAAAATTAAAAGTTGACGAAACTTTTTTAAATCGCTGGAAAATTTATGCTAAGAAAAACCCATATGTAGGTGAAACAAGTTTTGAAAAAGTTATTGATGATTCATTAAGTATTGTTAATAAAATTTCTTTACTTTAATATTTGATTTGTTTAGGTTTAATAGAGAATTGTACATTTTTTGTATATGTTTCATTAGAATCCCCGTTTGATTTGCAAGTAAATTTGTAGCCTTAGCTTGGACTTCCCAATAAAATAGCAAATAGATATTACTATCTCTCATGATTGAATAAATGAATATTTTGCATTTAATTCACCACCCAAAAATAAGCATCAGAAATTATCTAACAACTGTAAATTCTAAGAAATATTTTACTAAAATTTCTATTACTCTAGCTCTGTTTTTTATAAACTCAAAAGTAACTGCTAAAGCAAAGTCGATAATAGTAGCTAGCAATAATTAATTCAGATACCGTTTGTTTTATGTCTTTAATAACCAATTATGAATTTAATATTAAACAATTTTAGAAAATAAATTAACCTATCATTTGTTCAGAATCTTTAAGAAAATATTATTTTCATCAATTCAAAACCATTGACTTATCACTATTTTAATGGTGATTTATCAACTTATCAGTTGTGGCTTATTTAGTTAATAATCACCATAGCGCACTAATAATTTTTAAGTTTTTACACCATAGCGCACTTATAATTTTTAAGTTTTTACACCATAGCGCACTTTTATCATTAATTTGTTATTATCAAAATAATTAATTTTTCATTAAAAGGAAGTAAAATATTGTTAATTCTAAGAAATAATAGTATTTATTAAATCAAATAACTCTTCTATGTTTGATCCATTTTGACACTCATTATTTTTAGATATAATAGTTCTTTTAATATACACATCTTTTTCTTTTGCATTATATGAATATATATTTGACAAGTATTTACACTTTCTCAATCGACCTATCATAACTTGATAGGAATTATCTTTAGAATTTAAATAAGTATATATTTCTTTTTTATTTTTAAATTTGTCAATATCTCTGAATTTCAAATCCTTTTTTATAAAAGTATGATAATCACCACCTTGGAAAGAAGGAATATGCAAACAAGCAATATATTCAAAATCTGGATTATTAATAATAATAAAAATTGGAATCCTCCTACTTATATTATTATTATAGCAATATGATAATAATTCATTAAAATTGGAATTTTCGTTGGGATTCTTTTTTTAACACATCTAAATCTATTATTATAAATTTTGCAAGATAATTACTGTTTCCAGATTCTTTTATTTTCTCTAAAAATTTAGAATATCCACCACCATGCATATTTTTGAGAATTAAAGTAATATTATCTGGTTATATTTTCCTCATATTATCAAAATAATTAAATTCAGTATCCCCTTCACATAAAATATAAAATTTATGTGTAAATTTTTTAATTACTCTTCTCGGTCTTGATTCTACTTTATTTTTAGCCACTAAATGTTCCTCCAAGAATACCCTTCATATAAAATTCATGAATTTTGGTTGTTTCATATCGAACATCCGGAAAATCTGCTAAACTATAAAGTTGTGAATTTAATGTATCTATATCTTTTGATACAAAATATATTTGTTCTTTCATATATTTCTTTAAATCTAAATGTAAAGCGTTATGGGTAGTAATAATTAATTGTCCTTTATGATTTTTACTATTTATAAAGGAAATAATTTTATCCGATAATACAGGATTTAAAACTCTATCCATTTCATCTGCAAATACTACTTTATCCTCATAGACAACTCTAAAAATTTGTACAGCCCAAGCAAAAAATTCAATTACCCCACTTGAATCATATTCTAATACTCTTGAAAAATTTTGATTATTTTCATTATTTCTAATAATTTTGGATTTTGTAAAAGGATGCTCTTCGTTAACTTCTAATTTAATTATTGAAGGGTCAACCATTTTTAAAATATTTAAAAACCTTGAATCTTTAATTATTCTCTGATCATCTTCTTCTTTTTTAAAATCTTTATATAAGTTATAAGTATAAAGAATTTCATCTGCAAATAAATTATTATTAATATAATTAACAAATTCTGAACTAAAAAGTTCTCCTAATAATGCTAGTTTATTAATAAATAATCCAATATTATTTTCTCTGATTGAGTTAGTAAAAATTGAAGAATTATATTTTGAAGTATCAAAGCCAAAGTTATAATTAATTTTAGTTTGATTATTTTCTTTAGTTAGATTCCTTATACAATCAAAAACAGTATATTCTTTTCCATAATTTGTTTTTTTCACCGATAAAACTTCTTTTTTAATACCAATATAATCGATAGTTAATGAATACAAATATAAAATATCATTAATTAAAATTTCTATATGAAAATATTGTGAAGTATCACAGTCATCTATATTGTCTGAACAATTATTATTAAAATTTATTAAATCTTTATAGGATTTAATTCTTTCATTCGTTTTAAACATAGCTTTAAAAAAATTGATGCTTTTTATTAAGTTTGATTTTCCACCTGCATTTTCCCCAACAATAACAATAGTTTTTAATACATCTAAACCATAATTGGTTTTAGTAAAATTGTCAGGAAATCTATTCTTAACTTTATTAGCTGGAGCTAGTAATTCAAAAATACTTAACTCCTTAAATGAACAAAAATTTTTAAAATCATATCGTGTTATCATAAAATAATCCTCTTGCATATAAAACCAAAAAATTGTTTTAATAATCATATTATACCTTAATATAGTATATAATACCATCAATAAACCATAATTTTGTTTTATATTAAACTAATTTAATTATATTGTGCCTATAAATTTATTATAGTATGTAAAATTCTAATAAAATCACAATTTCTATTCTTTAATAAACTCAGCATAATTTTTAGGAGTCATATTTAATTCTTTTTTAAAGGCTCTAATAAAACTATTTGAGCTATTGAAACCAACTTGGGAAGACAATTCTTTTGTTTTAATATTTGGATTATTAGAAATTAATTCACAAGCTTTCTCAATCCTATATTTATTTAAAAATTCTTTAAAATTGGTATTACTTAATTTTTTAAACAAGGTACTACAATAGGCTGTTGAAATATTACAATATTGAGCAATATCTATTAACATAATATCGTCATTATAATTCTCATATATATAATTTTTCATATTGTTAATTAGCTTATCTTCATCATTATACTCTTCATTTATTTGTGAAATTGATTCAATAATATCTTTAAAGTTATTCCTTATAATAAATAGCGTTTTTTTATCTGCCCAATTTGAATAAAGAAATGGATAATCTAAATTTCTTCCAATTAATTCTTTTGGAGTTGTTTTTAATTCTTGAAAGACTCTAATCATAGTACCAATTAATGAATAAATAAAATTTCTTCTAGTATCTGACGATAAATTCTTTTTAATTAAATTATCATCAACTAATTCATCAAAAATTGCTAAAGCATTAGTTTGTTTAGATACTATTGAATAAATAAATTTATTCTCAAGTGCTAAAGGAAAGAAAAAAGAGTCCTTTTTATTAATAGTTATTAATTCGTTAGTTATTATTGTATTTTCAGATATTGTGTATTTATAATCTGCTAAATATTGAACTTCTTTATAACTTTTTGCGATTTGAGATATATTTTTTCTTATTTTACTTGCACTAATATATATTGTACAAGAATTGTCAATTTCATCAAAAATTGGATTTAATAAAGCTTGAATATCTTCATTATTATTACACTGAAAAATAATAACAATAGTTTTTGATCCTGTATTTATTGCATAACAATCTCTAAAAAGAGTTTGACTTTGGATATAAAGATAAATATTATTTTTTTGAAGCTGAATATACCAGTCATTCCCCTCATAATCATTTGCAGAAGCACTTAATTCTAAATTTGCAACACAATAATTAGATAGTAATTGATCTTCATTTAGTGGACAATTTTTAAAAGGGAAACCAAAAATAAGATCTCTAAAATACTTTTGATTTTTTAACATATTTTTTTCAAATATAGCTTTTTCTAATTCTTTGTTCATATTATTTAATGTATTTATATTTTTATGAAATATTTCAAATTCATCTATATCATTATTATCATTTATTGAACATGCAAGTTTGGCAACTGTATTTTTAATTGGTTGATAAAGCTTATTTGAAATATTGTGAAATAATAAAATAATCGCTATTGCAAAAGAACTTAAAATAAAAATAAAAACGAATAAAAATAAAAAAGATGGCGTTGCTTTATTGTATTTATAGGCAATACTGAAAGGAAAATTACCTAATTTAAATACATAAATAAATTGTCTTAAAGAATCAAATTCTTCAATAGTTTCAACATTATTCAAGTTTTCTTTCTGTATTTTTTTATAAATTGCTAAATCAGCTTTTTCGTCTTCTTTGTCTGAATTTGCTAAAATTCCTTCTTTATTAAAAATGAAGAAATTTTCATTTTCACCAATTATTGAAGTAATTGGGATATCATAAATAAATACAGGCTTGTATTTTTTACCAAAATCAATTGAAATATAATATAAACTGTCTAATTTATTATTTACATAAATAGGAAATATTAAGGGTGCTTTATTATCTGCAAAATATAATAAAGTATCATCCCACATTTTTTGTGTAAAATTTGAAAAAGTCTTTTTAAAAAAATCGCTTTTTGAAAAAGTTCCCTCATTATTTACAATTAAACTTTCTTGATCATTTAATGTTACAGATACTTGATAATATACTGTATTTAATTGGTTTCCATATTTGCAAATTTCTTTATACAATTGCAATAAATAATAATAATCTTTTTTACTTGGATATACATTTGCCCACTCTCGAGCAATACCTGTTTCATTTATTACTGAAGTTGAACTAAGAATAAGTGATAGAGAATTTTTTATTGTTGAATCTTTTGAAATTAAAGAATTTCTTAAATTTTTATTATTATTTTGATTTATATATGTATAGTTAAAGAGACTAGAAAAAATAGTAACTATTAAAATAAATGAAATAGCTAAGATATAAAAAATTTTGTTTAATTTTTTTTGATAAGTCCCTTTCATATTACAACCCCTTATATTCTCTATATTATTAATTAAAAATTTAAATAAATAAAGAAAATTTAAAAATATACATTATTTTAAACAAAAACACCTTATTTTGTTAAATTTTTGTAGATATTTAAAGAATTGTACATGTTTTATTAATTGAATGGAGTTAAAAAAATAGGTATAAATCAAACAAATTGAATATATACAATAATATGAATGTCATTTTATTGTAAGTGTAGATGAACTTCAGGAGGTTTTCTTTTTATGAAAGGAAAAACTAATTTTCTTAATCCAAAACAATCTACACGATTTATAAAAGCCATGGGAAGAGATTGGGATTTATACCTATTATTGATTCCAGGTTTTATCTGGTTTATAATGTTTTGTTATGTACCTATGATTGGCTTAAGAACAGCTTTCTATGATTACAATGTTTTTAAAGGTCTTTCAGGTAGTAAATTTGTAGGTCTTGCAAATTTTAAAGAATTTTGTAGCGGACCTGATTTTGTGAGAACCATAAAAAACACTTTTATGATAGCACTTTATCAATTAATTTTTTGTTTTCCAATTCCAATTATTTTAGCTATTGCTATTACTGAAATGAAAAATAAATTTGTCAGTAGGCTCACTCAAACAGTAACCTTTCTCCCTCATTTTATATCAGTTGTTGTTGTTTGTGGACTTGTTGTAAATTTTCTATCTCCCAGCCAAGGAATTGTGAATATTATTCTAAAAAAATTAGGACATGAACCTATTTATTTTATGGTATTACCTCAATATTTTAGAGGAGTATATACTTCAATGAGCTTATGGCAAAATGCAGGGTTTAATGCAATTGTCTACATAGCAGCTTTAGTGGGGATAGATCCTCAATTATATGAAGCGGCCATTGTTGATGGTGCGGGGAAATGGAAAAGAATAACTAATGTTACTATTCCTAGCATAATGCCTACTATTGTAACAATGTTAGTTCTTCAAATGGGAAAAATGGTCAAAGTTGGATATGAATCAATAATTCTTTTATATAAACCGACAACTTATGCAACTGCGGATGTAATTTCAACTTATGCTTATAGAACTGGTATTTGTAATAGAAACTATGGACTTGCTACAACAGCAGGTTTATTTGAAGCTATTATTGCTTTGATAATGGTTGTTGGGGCAAATAGATTAAGTCGAAAAGTAACAGAATCAACTATTTGGTAGGAGACCCTCATGCAAGAACAAACAAACAGATTAATTGAAAGTCGTGGAGAAAAAATATTTAATAGTCTAATGATTATCATTGGTATAATTATTTGTATAATAACCTTCTACCCAATTTATTATACATTTATTGCATCAATAAGTAAGCCTTTATATGTATCAAATGGTAGTGTAACATTTTTACCTCATGGAATTAATTTTGAAAGCTATAAAGTTGCAATAACAGATAAAGCAATTTGGATTGCTTTTACAAACACTTTATTTTATACGATATTTGGAGTTACTGTTAATTTACTTTTCACAATGACAATGGCATATGCACTTTCTAAAAAGCGTTTATTTTTAAGAAAACAACTCACATTATTTACAGTATTTACAATGTGGTTTTCTGCAGGGATAATTCCATTGTTTATTGCTTTTAAAGATTATGGACTATTGAATACAAGAACTTCTATTATATTTGGATTTGCAATTAATACTTACAATTTAATCATCTTAAAAAGTTTTTTTGAACAAGTACCAAACTCATTAGAAGAAGCAGCTTTTATGGATGGCGCAAGCAACATAAGAATACTCTTCAGTATTTATTTACCTCTATCAAAACCTGCTTTAGCAACTATTGGAATGTTTTATGCAGTAAATAGATGGAATGGATATTTCTGGGCTATGAACTTAATTAGAGATGATAATAAAATGCCACTGCAAGTATTATTGAAAAAATTGATTGTTGATAGAGTTGCCAATGAAACAGAAGCTGCAATTATTACATCACAAAGTATGAGCTCTCCTCTAACAATAATATATGCAATTATAATTATTGCGATTATTCCAATGATGATAGCTTACCCCTTTATACAAAAATACTTCAAATCAGGATTAACAATTGGAGCCGTAAAAGGTTAATTAAAAAATAAATAATATATATAAAAGGAGAAAAAAATGAAAAAAACATTATTAGTAACATTATTAGTTACTACTATGGTAACAGGCTTATTTGCTAACGGAAATAAAGAGGAAAGCAATAAAGTAAATGAAACAAAACCTCTAACAGGGAATCAACTTGTTAGTGAACCAACAGAATTATCCATATTTTTAAATTTTAATAATATGCCATTTAATTATGAATGGAAAGCATGGCAAGCAATTGCTGAAGATACTAACGTATCACTTAAGGGAGTAATTCCTCAAAGTAGTTCAAATGAAGAAGAAGCTTTTAATTTAATGTTAAGTTCAGGTGATTTAGCTGATATTATTGGTTATAAAGATCCTGCAGTATTAGAACAATTAGGAAGGAATGGAGGGTTGTTAGCTTTAAATGATTTAATAAAAGAATATGCCCCAAATCTTCAAAAATATATTGATACACACCCTGAATTTGCAAAGAAATGTTATGCTTTAGATGGAAATATATATTTTATTCCAAAAGATTTTGAATTAAAATCTGCTGAGTTCTGGTGGATTAGAAATGATTGGTTACAAAAATTAAATTTACAAATCCCTACAACCGTTAATGAACTTTATAATGTATTAACAGCTTTTCGAAATAATGACCCTAATGGTAATGGGCTAAAAGATGAAATACCATTGTTTGATAGAGCTGGGTATAAAATGCCCGATGAATATTTATATCTTTGGGATTCATCAACAGAATTCTATGCTAGAAATGGAAAAATTGAATTCGAACCAATGGAAGAAAATTTTAAAGTTGGTGTTAAGAATCTTGTACAATGGTATAGAGAAGGATTAATAGATCCAGAAATCTTTACTCGTGGACCAAAAAGTCGAGATATTTTATTCTCTGGAGACCTTGGTGGTTGTACTCACGACTGGGTAAGTACAGGCAACTATAATAAAAACTTAAAAGATTCTATTAATGGTTTTGAAGTAATACCAATGGCACCACCAGCCCTTGCATCAGGAGAAGTAGTAGAGAGAACAGCTAGAACCCCAGGAGCTGGATGGGGTATTTCATATCAATGTGAAAATCCAGAATTAGCAATAAAGTTTTTTGATTATTTCTTCTCTCAAGCTGGCTCAGACTTTATAAATTGGGGCATCAAAGGCGATACATATGAAATAAACGATAAGGGTGAAAAATACTTCCTTGATTCCGTATTAAATAGTGAAAAAGGACCACTTGGATATTTAAGAGGTTATGGAGTTCAATACAGGATTGGAATGTGTCAAGATGCAGACTATGAATATGCTTTTATGACTGATATTGGGAAAGTAGCAACGAAAATGTATAATTCAAATTTACAATGGTATAGAGACAATGTACCTCCTTATTTGGATGGTGCAATCCAACTTAAATATAATGCCGATGATGAAGCTGAATATTTAAGAATAATGGGAAGTATTAGACCATATGTGGCTGAAAAATTCCAGTCTTGGATGCTTGGAACAGCTTCTTTTGACGCTGATTATCAAAACTTTATTTCGCAATTGAAGCAAAGAGGTATTGAAAGAGCTGTTGAAATAAATCAAGAAGCTTACGATAAATATCTAGGAAATTAACATTTTTTACTTTAGGAGATAATAATTATTATCTCCTAATATTTATAATGAGGTTTAAAGTGAATGATAAAATTAAAAATGCTATTGAGATAGCAGTTAATCAAATAAATTCTTGCTTTCCAAAATTTGAAAATAAATTCCCCTATTCAAACAGTGAAAATAATTTTTATAAAGCAAGTGATAATGTCGAATGGACAACAGGATTCTGGACTGGAGAAATCTGGTTGGCTTATGAATATACAAAAGATGAAAAGTTTAAAGAAATTGCTTTAAAGCAAGTAGAATCATTTAAAAAGCGTATTGAAAATAAAATTGATGTGAATCATCACGATATGGGTTTTTTATATTCCCCATCATGTGTTGCAGCTTATAAATTAGTTAAATCAAATACGGCTAAGGAAGCTGCATTATTAGCAAGTGAAAATCTAATTTCAAGATACCAAGAAAAGGGTGAATTTATTCAAGCTTGGGGTAATCTAGGAGATGATAATAATTATAGATTAATTATCGATTGTTTATTAAATCTTCCTTTATTATTTTGGGCAACTGAAACAACTAAAAATCAAAAATATAGAACTATTGCATTAAAACATATTTCTACAGCAATGAAAGTAATATTAAAAGATGATAACTCAACGTATCATACTTACTATTTTGATAAAAAGACAGGCCTGCCATTACGAGGAGTTACAAGACAAGGAAACAGAGATGATTCTGCATGGGCAAGAGGTCAAGCCTGGGGCATTTATGGCTCAGCATTAGCTTACAGTTATACTAAAAATTATGATTATATTGAAAAATTTAAAAAAATGTGTGACTTCTTCATTTCTCATCTTCCATCAGATTATTTGCCATACTGGGATTTTGACTTTTCTGATGGATCAAAAGAGCCTCGTGATTCTTCTGCCTCTGCAATCGCTATTTGTGGCATTTACGAAATGATTAAATATTTAAATTATAAAGAAAGTACATATTATAAAGAAATTGCAGATAAATTATTAAATGTTTTAATTGATAAATGTCAAGCAAATAATCCAAAAGAATCAAATGGATTATTGCTTCATGGAACTTATGCAAGAAAGAGTAAATATAATCCTTGTAATAATCGAGGCGTAGATGAATGTAACACTTGGGGTGATTTCTTTTATTTTGAAGCATTAATGCGAGCTTATAAAAATTGGGATTCATATTGGTAAAATTATGGAAGACAATTGGATAATTAATGATGCAAATCGAATATTAAAAAATATATTTATTTTTGATCATCCTTGGGATATGGAAGCTTGTCCAATTCCTAAAGAATTTAATGAAAAAATAGATTGGAATATATTCTTTAACAAGGATGAAGAATGGACTTATATGCTATCTAGGTTCCGTTTCTGTGAAACATTAACTCAAGCTTTTATAATTACAAAAAACAACAATTATATAAAAAAAGCAAAAAATTTAATACTTGATTTTATAACTGAGACTAATATTGAAAAAGATAAAAATCTTTATAGAAGTATAGATTCTTCTTTAAGAGTTATGCACATATTAAAATCAATCCAATATTTAAACCTAAGTCCATTAGAAAAAATAATAATTAATGAATTTTTAGAAACCCAGATAGAATATTTATTAAAATTTGATAATTCTTTCTTAAGGGTCTCAAACTGGGGAGTAATTACAGATTGTGGTACATTATCGTTATTATTTTATTTCAAAGACTTTAGAAAAGATGAAAAACAGACTTTTAAACAAATTGAAAACAGAATACTTAATAATTTAAATAATAGCATTTATGATGGTGGCTTTCATTTTGAAATGAGCCCTATGTATCATGTTGAAGTTTTATTAGCTTTACTCCAATTAATTGAAATAAAATCAAAATATAATATAAGCTACTCACTAATAAAAATTGAAAAATATGCATTAAGATTATCGAAAATGCTTATTTATACAATGAAAAATAATTACCACATATTTATGCAAGGTGATAGTGATGATAGTAGTTTAATAGATTTAATGACTTATGCATCTTTTGTGTTAAACTCACCTTTTTTAAAAAGCATCGCAAAAGATACTCTACCTTCACATTTTTCAATAACAGATCAAGAGAAATACAAAAAAATACCGAAAGCTAAAATCTTCAATAAAAGTGTTTCATTAATAGAAAGTGGTAATTTTTATCTTAGGAATAAAGATTTAACAACTCATTTTAGATGTGGTTTTATACCAAGTGGACACGCTCATAATGATATACTTCATTTTGATGTTATTAAAAATGGAATAGATATTTTAGTAGATAGTGGGCGCTATACATATAGAAATACAATAATACGAAAAACTTTAAAACAAGCTGTTTCTCATAATTCTATTGTTATTAATGATGAAGATTGCCTTAATCCTATAGATAGTTGGAGATATAACAATACTAATTACTATATTAATAATGAAATTATTGAAAAAAATGGACTTATTTATATTGAAGCAGCAAATTTGAGTTATATAAAACTAAATAATTCAATAGTTAATAGATCGTTAATTCAAATAGAGAATCAATACCTAATCATTATTGATAAAATTTCAAGTCCAAAAAAAGTTAAAATAAATAGATATTTTCATTTTGATAATAAGGGCAAAGTAGAAAAAGTAGAAAATACAATAACATATAAAATAAAAAATTATTCTTCATATTTAAAGATTTTAGATAATGATTCTTTAGAAATAATTAATACACCATATTCTAAGAAATACAATGCATTAGAAGAAAAGAAAACATTAAAAACAGAAAGCTTTGAAAAACAAACATTGAAAGTCAGTATTCTTTGCTTTGATTACAATTATGAAATTGAGGAGAATCCTGTTTACCATGGGAAGAGCCTGAAAAAACTAGATAAGAACATTGCAAGATCTTTCATCATTAAAGGTAAAAAAGAAGTAGAAATATTAATACAAAGTGAAATAAATAATTATGGAGTATCAACCATCTGCTCAAAAAATATCGAAGGGTTTGGTAGCGTTTTAGTAAAAATAAATAATAAAATAGTGAGGTTAAAATAAGAATATGAAAAAAAATTTATTATATATATTTGCAGATCAATGGAGAGCTCAAGCAATATCGTATGCAAATGAAGATTATATTCATACTCCTAATATGGATGAATTTGCAAAAGAAAGTTGCAGAGTGAAAAATGCCATAAGTACTTATCCTCTTTGCTCTCCGCATAGAGCAAGTTTACTTACAGGAAAATACCCATTAAATTGTGGCTTTTGGACTAATTGTAAAACAGGAGTTTCTATTAGTCCCACATTAAGTCCACAAGAAACCACTATTTCCGATGTTTTAAAACACAATGGATATAATACTGCTTATATCGGCAAATGGCATCTAGATGCAAGCACATTAAATTACAAAAAAAAGGAAGATACATATTGCGAAGGATGGGACTGCTTTACCCCAAAAGGAGAAAGAAGACACAATTTTGATTTTTGGCATAGCTATGGAGCAATGGATAAGCATCTCACTCCTCATTATTGGGAAGATGATGAAACACCAATTATAATAGATAAATGGTCCGCAGAACATGAAACTGATATTCTATTAGATTATTTAAATAATCAAAAAAATCAAGAGGCTCCATTTTTTGCAATGCTTTCATGGAATCCTCCCCATCCTCCATACGACCAAATACCTAAAAAATATTTAGATCTTTTTGAAAACAAATATTATTTTAGAAAAAATGTAAGTCAAGAATGGAAAAACAACAAAGAAAATAGAAAAGCTTTCAAAGAATATTTTGCGGCTATAATAGGATTAGATGAACAATTTGGTAGAATCATGAAATATCTAAAAGAAAACAATTTATATGATAATACAACAATAGTATTATCAAGTGATCATGGAGATTGTATGGGAAGTCATAATAGATATGGCAAAAATATATGGTATGAAGAAGCAATAAATATCCCGTTCTATATTAAAGATGAATCAATTACATTGAAAGAATGCGATGCACTTTTTGAAAGTTGTGATCATAGCCCAACCTTATTAGATTTACTGAATATTGATATTCCAAATACAATGGATGGAAAAAGTATAAAACCTCTACTTATGAATCAAGAATATAATGAAAAAGAATTTGCTTTTTTATGTATGATTCCAGGTATGCCTGATTTGATTGATCCTTATCTAAAAAAAGGTTTAAATCCAAAAGGATTTGGATTTAGAGGATTAAGAACTAAAGAATTTACTTATATTATAGACAATAAACTTAACCCAAATGAAAACCAAATAAGATATTTTTATGATAATAAAAATGATAAATATCAATTAAATCCTAAAATAATAAAAAAGAATGATGAAATATGTACTAAATTAGACCCAATTTTAAAAGAGTTTTGTATATGCCAAAAAGATTTCTTCATTTTCGATAAGGAAGATCAAATAAATGAATAAACCAAATTTTTTATTAATTCAAGTAGATCAATTACATAATAAATTTTTAAATTGTTATGGGGGGAAATCTGAATCACCTACTATTGATTCCATATTTAATAATGGTGTTGGTTTTGAAAATTGCACTTGCCAATTTCCTTTATGCCAACCATCACGTGCCTGCTTGTGGACTAGTCTATATCCTCATGAAACAAAAGTATTATCAAATGGAAGAAATTGGCCTTGTAAAGATGTTAGTACAAAATATAAAACATTTGGAGAAGTATTGTCGGATAATGGCTATTCCACTTATCATTTTGGCAAACGTCATGATGCAAATTCGTTAAGAGGCTTTACTTGTGCAAAAGAAGAAGAAGTTATTATTCAAAACTCAGATGAAAGATTTCCTTTTAATTTTGATACTTTTAATGATAGAGATTGTACAATTAAAACAGTTAATTTTTTAAAAAACTATAAAGATAATAAACCTCATTGTACAATTGTAGATTTAATTAATCCGCATAATATTTGCGGCTGGATTGGAGAAAATAAAGACAATACAACATTACCAATAATTGAAGAACTTCCACAATTGCCTGAAAATTTTATATTTGATGATATTAATAATCGGTCTAAAGCTATTAAATATATTTGTTGTTCACATAATAGACAAGCACAAGTTTCTTCTTGGTCTCCGATAATGTTTAGATATTATATAAAAGCATATAATCATTATTTAAAAACAGTTGATAATGAAATAAGTATAATCCTCAAAACATTAAAAGAAAGAAAAGATTATGAAAATACAATTATAATTTTCTTTAGTGATCATGGTGATAATTTAGCCGCTCGTGGGTGTGTTACTAAACAAGTTGCAATGTATGAACAAACTGTAAGTGTACCTCTTGCTTTTAGTGGACCTTTAATAAAAAATAATAAAAAAATGATAAAAGGTTTAGCTGCAAATTTAGATATTATTCCAACTATATTAGATTTTGCGAATATCAAAATACCATCATATTATAGAGGGAAATCACTTAAGAAAAATATTGAACAAAATATAGATATTGATAGAGAATATGTTTACTCTCAATGGCATACAGAATGGGGTTATACTGTATCCCCAGCTAGAATGGTTAAATCTTTAAATTATAAATATATTCATTATTTAGAAGATGATTATGAAGAACTATATGATTTAAAAAAAGATCCTCTTGAGAAAACAAACATAGCAAAAAAAGAAGAATATAAAAACACTTTATATAAAATGAGGAAAGCATTACACTCATATTTAAAAAATACTAATGATCCTTATTTTTCATTAAAAGTAAATGTTGATAAAAAATGGAGATCACATAAAGTTTCATATTATAAACACAAAGGTATAGCTGCACCAATGGATACTTTCGATAATAAGAATATTTCATATTAAATTTAACCATTTATTATTACAAAAATAAACTATTTCTTAATAAATGTAATAAAAACAATTTAGTACTTTGAAAGAAAAAAGACTGTTGCTATATTAACAAATAAATATAACAACAGTCACTCTCTTTTTCACCACTCAAAATTTAGCAATTATTTTTAAAACTTCTTATAACTTTAATTAATTGACTTTTATCTTCTTGTACTTTTAGAATTGCTGAACCTACAAAAATAGCATCAGCTTTTGCATTTTTTGCATATAATGCATCTTCAGTAGTATGGATACCAACACCACAGTAAATTGGTCTCTCTATTCCTTCTTCTCTTAAATAGCTAATGCAGGACTCTAAAGTTGGATAAGTTTTATTTATTTCACTTTCATCACGAGTTTTTGCTTGTAAGTATACAAAGCCATTAGATTCCTTTGCATATAAAATCTCAGTTCTATCTAATTTTCTCTGAACATAGCAACTTACTCTTAATTTATTAGCTATGATGGCATTTTTAATTTTATCATCTTCTAAACCACAAAGAATAATATCACTAAAATCATTATCTACACAAAATTTTATGAATTTATCAACTCCAATTTCTTTAATAGTATTTTCATAAACTAAAAGAATAAATGAAGTTTGAGGTAATGATTTTTTAATTTTAATCATTCCTTCCATATACTTTTCATAGTCATCACAAGCCTTTAAGGCTTCTCTCATACGATTAGCAATGAAATCTCCTTCTAAATATGGGTCTCTAGATGGAAAATCAATCTCAATAATATCACAACCAGCTTCAACATAAGTTTTAGCTACATCAATACTAGATTCTATTGATGGATATCCATTTGATAAGTAACAAATTAAATCCATTTAACACTCCCCTTTTTCTGGAAAAATTAAAAGAAATAGTTCTTTAAATTGTTCTATAGTTGGAATAATTGGATTAGTTTTTGTACATCCATCACTTTTAGCACATTCAGCCATCTCATCTAGTTTTTCAAGATATAAACTTCTATCTTTTATTACTGAAGAGAAGTTAGACGGAATATTTAATTGAGAATTTAAATCTCTAATAATATTTTGTAATGGTTTATCTTTACCTAATTGTTTTACAAAATCATCATATTTATTTTTAGCAACTTCATTTTGGCTATTAAATTCAATTATATAAGGGAGAATAATTGCATTTGCTAAACCGTGTGGAACATGGAAATAAGAACCAACGGTATGAGCCATTGAGTGAACAATACCTAATGATACATTTGTAAAAGCAAGACCTGCAACCATTGATGCATTCAACATGATTTCTCTTAATTTAACATCATTTCTATTTTTGAATACTTTTGGTAAAGTATTTATAATATCAATGGCTGATTGAGTTGCTAATATATCTGATAAGTAATTTGCTCTAGTTGAAGCAAAAGCTTCTAATGCGTGAGTTAATGCATCTAAGCCTGTATCTGCTGTTGTTGCTAAAGGCATGCTTAATGTAACTAAAGGATCACAAATTGCTACATCAGGCATCATTTCCATATTACCTATTCCATGTTTCATCCCATTTTCATCTGAAATTACAACAGATCTAGATACTTCACTTGCTGTTCCAGCCGTAGAAGGGATACATACAAATTTTGCTTTAATATGTAATTTTGGGAAATCATTTGGTGGTAAAATATCTTCTAATGTCTTTAATTCAGGATGTTCATAATATACCCACATGGTTTTAGCAGCATCCATAACAGAACCACCACCTAAAGCAATTATTGTATCTGGTTCAAATTCAAGCATCTTTTTTGCACCAGTAATAACAGTCTTAAAACTAGGATCTGGTTCTACATCTCTAATAATTGAGACTTCAACTTTATTTTCTTCTAAAATTTTAACTACTTTATCAAGTATTCCACTTTTTTCCATACTGTGGCCACCAATAACTAAACTAGCTCTTTTTGTATCTAATTGAGCTAAAAATTCAAGGCAACCTTCTCCAAACATCAATTGACTTCCTGCCAACTTCATTGGTCTCATCATATCTATTTGCTCCTATATTATTTTCTTATATTTTTCATTAACTGTTCAACTTTCTCAAAAACAATTGGATTAGTTAAAACCCCGCTTTCTTTGAATGAACTACCGATAATTGCTCCATCTGCAATTTCAAATTGGTTATTAATATTGTCTTTATTTGCACCACTACCAACTATTACTGGAACATTTACGACCTTTTGTACTCTCTCAATCATTTCTAATGGAGTTGCTTCTCCTGTTGTACTACCAGTTACAATAACAGCATCAGCCCCACAAGCTACAGCATTTTTAGCAGAGGCTTCTATTGGAGTTGGAGTTATTAAATTTGTATGTTTAACTTGTATATCTGCTAATATCATTATATCTTGAGCATTTAAATTTTTTCGATACAAAATACTTTCCCTTGCACAAGGATCAATAACGCCTCCAAAGAATTGAACTCTATCAACAAAAACTGGTAATCTAACAAACTGACAGTTATTAAACTTTGCTATACTAATTGCAACTTCATAATCACAAAATGCTGCGTCTATTCCTATTGGAAGAGAAACTTTTTCTCTAATTTTTGCAGTAATAGCTGAAAGAGCTACCGCTTGAGCTATATCAAGTTTTACAGATAAAGGGTCATCACACATATTTTCAATCATAATTGCATCACAACCAGCTTTTTCTAAAGTAACAGCATCTTCAATTGCTCTTTGAGTTATATATTCACAATTGTCATCAAATTTCCAAGTCCCAGGTAATGGAAGACAATGAACCATACCTATTACAAAATTATTTCTCTTTTTTATTATTGTTTTTATATCCATAAGTTTTTATCCTTCTCTTTTTGAAAAATTTACTAAGCCATCTAAAACTACTTTACATAATAAATCTTCAGCTTCACTTCTATTTGTTCCTTTTAAAGAATCTTTCAAATTCTCTAAAACTGTAACAAGAGTTACTATTGCTGTTTTTACATTCATTAATCTACCAAGCGTTAATATCAATGAGCTTTCCATATCTAATCCACATACACCAATGCTTTTCATTTCATCAAAGATTTTAGACATATCTTTATTTTGTTCTAAAGAAAATTTAGAATCATGCATCTGTGAATAAAATCCATCTAAAGTTGCACTAATTCCATTATGATGTTTTCTCCCTGCAGTTCTTACACTTTCATTCATACAATTAACTAAATCAAAGTCTGCAACAGCTGGATAGCTTTTATCGACATATGTATCACTAGTGCACTCTTTCCTAACAGCTCCAACTGGAATCATAAAATCACCTAAAGTATCATCGATTAATGACATTATTGTTCCCATTCTAACAGCAACTTTCATACCACACTGATACATTTCTTCCATTGCAATTGCAGCTGAAGGAGCTCCAATACCAGTTGAGGTTACAGTAATTTTTACGCCCTTATAAAACCCAGTATAAGTATTAAATTCTCTTTTAAAATCAATATGCTTAACATCATCTAAATAATTTTTTAATACGTTAACTCTCCAAGGATCGCCAGAAAAAATAACCATATCTGCAATATCTTCTTTTTTTGCATTCATATATAAAGTACTCATTATATTTCTTCCTTTCTCTTATCAAATTCTAATTCTAATTGTGCTTTTGTAGGTAATGCAGTACAGCAACCTTGTCCACTTAGTACAAAGGATGAAACCAAAGAGCCATATAAACAACATTCAGCAACTGAGAATCCATTTAAATAGCCATACAGAAATCCTGATATATATCCATCCCCACAACCAGTTGTATCTTTTCTTTCAAATAAATCGTAAGCTTTTATACTTCCGCTCTCTATTTTTTTGTTTTTATTCTGATAATATGTACTACCTTCTTTTCCCTTAGTTGTAACAATAACTTCACAAATACCAGTTTCAAAAAAATCTGTAATAGAATCTAAAGCAAAAAGTTCTTCAATTGTTTGTTTTTCACTCTCATTTGTAAAAATAATTTTACTATTATTTAGAACTTTTAATAAAAATGGTTTTGTTAAAGAGACAATGTCCCCTTTCATTCCAAAAACAATTGGTAAATTATAATCCAAACATTTTTGAGCAAAATAGAGATTATCCTTTGCTGGTCCTACGGTAATAACACCTAGTTCTGAATTAATAAATAGAGAATCATCAACTTCATTAAAATATTTTTCATCCATAGCACCTGGATAGAAAATTGTTATATGATCTCCATTATTATCTTCTAGTAAATAAGTTGTTGAAGTAATATCATCTTCAATTTTTTTAACACCATCTAATGAAACATTATTATCTTCAAGAAATTTTTTAAAACCGATTTTTTCAAAATCATTTCCAACTCTTATTGCTGGTAAAGCTGATACTCCTAATTTAGAAAGTGCATAAGCAATATTTACTGAGCAACCGCCATAATAAATATCAGTATTGTCTTTATTGCTAACTAAAGAAGTAAAGCCAACTTTTGCTGGAGTATTAATTTTTATAATATGATCCATACTCGGATATCCTGTTACTAAAACAGAATATTTTTTATTTTTCATTATAAAGAACCCTCATTTATCATCATTTTACAACTATCTAAATCAACAACTTTACCAATATATTTATCAATATCATTTAAATAAACTTGATTTACAGTTTCATCATTTGTTGCAACACAATCACTAACTACAAAAACATTATAATCTCTATAATAAGCATCCATAGCAGTTGCTCTTATACAACAGTTTGTTTTTGTTCCAACAATTATAGTATTTTCAATATCATTTTCTCTTAAAACTAAATCTAAATCAGTTCCAAAAAAACCACTATATCTTCTCTTCTTAATGACATAATCTTTTTCAAAATCAACATCTAACATTTCATCAATATCTTCACCGCCACTGCCTTCAACACAATTTGGTCTCATATTGATTAAGTTTTTGTCATACTTACCTTTTCTATAACAATGTTGTAAAAAAATAATTAGCAAATCATTTTTTCTAGAAACATCTAACAAATCTTTAATTTTGGGTAAAATTATTCTATTTGCGGGATAAAACACTAATCCATCTTCACTAGTAAAATCATTTACCATATCTACAATTAGTAAAGCACTTTTCTTCATTTAGAAGCCCCTTAATTTATTATTTTTTTGTTTAAGAACTGATACCACACTTAATACAACAACCATCATTATATATGGAATTACATCAAATAGACCTGCTACAGGACCAGCATAAATACCTAAGTTTACAGCAAGAGCTCTTGCTAATCCAAAAATTATTGCATAAAGAGCTGATGTTAAAGGATTACCTTGACCACAATAAATTGCTGCAATTGCTATAAAGCCTCTTCCTGCTGTCATATTGTTTGTATATAAGGCTAAACTTTCAAAGGATAAATTTATTCCTGCAAGAACACAGGTTAAAGAACCCATCAATATTGCCATATACTTATAAAAATCTGTTTTAATTCCTAAACTTTTAGCTGCGTCTTCATTTTCTCCAACTACTCTTACATATACACCAAATTTTGTTTTATACATAATTACCCACATCAAAGCTACGAGGACAATAGTTAAATATGTAATAAATGGATGTCCAGATAATAAGGCTCCGATTACTGGTATCTGCTCAATTATGGGTATATTAATTTTCATATCTGAAACAGAATAATTGTTTAGAACAATATTACTAGTACCCATTATTTTTAAAACAAAGCCTGAAAAGGCTGATACAAACATGTTTATTGCTAAACCTATTACTATAACGTTTCCCTTTTTAGTTACACCCATATATGAAAAGATAAGGCCCAAAAATAGACAAGATATAATTGCTAATATGGTAGAAAGAAAAACATTGTTTGTTTTATATACAAAAAAAGTAAAGACAAATGCACCATTTAACATAAATCCTTCTAAAGCAATATTTAATACATTGGCTTTATAAGCAAAAGCACCACCAATAACACATAAAATAATAGGAATGCTATGAAAAACAGTATCATAAGTTATTAAAGAAAGGAAATTCATTACTTAGCTCCTTTTAATTTCAAGGTTCTACTTTTTTTTGAGAAAAAAGAAGTTCTATCGTTTATAAATTTGATTGCCAATAATAAAATTATTAAACTTTGAATTACAGCAACTATTTCTTTTGGAACTGATGTATATAGATTAATATTATCACTGCCAGTCTTTAATACACTGTAAAAAATAGCTGCAACAAAAACACCTATTGGAGAATGTCCACCAAGTAAAGAAATTAACATTCCATCCCAACCCATTCCTGGAGTACCAGAAAAACTTAATGTATAGTTAAATTGATCAGATAACATATATCCTGCTCCTCCAAAACCTGCTAAAGCTCCAGAGATTAACATTAATATAATGATCTTTCTCTTTACTCTCATTCCACAAGCTTCAGAAAATGAGCAATTAGCTCCAATTGCAGTTATTTCATAACCTAATTTTGATTTTTTCATTATTATATATACTATTGTGAAAGCTATAAGAGTTAGAAAAAAGAACATCGTTAAACGCGTATTACCGAACCTTAAAAACATTGATGCTTTTGAAACTGTAGGTGTACTAACATAGCCAGAACTTAAGTCTCTAAATGGACCTGTTGCTAAAAACTCTAAAATTTTAACTAATGCATAATTTAGCATTAAGGTTACAACCATTTCATCTACTTTAAAATATGCTTTAAGTAAAGCGGGAATAAGAGAGAACAACATTCCAAAAACTACACCAAGAGTTAAACAAACAATTTTAGCAGTAATAGGATCAAAATTTGTAAAAGAGGAAGCAAATACTCCTGCACAAAATCCACCTAAGACAAAAGACCCTTCAACACCCATATTGAATATGTTTGCTTTAAAAGTAATTGCAATTGCCAATCCTGTTAAAATCATAGGAGCTGCATAATGAAGAGTATTAGCAAATCCTTTTGCAGTTAATAATGATTTCTTGATTAATATCCAATAAGTTGTAAAAGGATTCTCTCCTAATGCAACAATTATAAAACCACCAATAACAAAAGCTAAAAAAACTGGAATTATTGAATTTAAAATTTCATATATAACTTTTTTATCTTTCATTATTTTCATCCTCTACTATTCCTGCCATTAATAAACCTAATTGTTGTGTTGTTGCGCCTTTTGCACAAACTTCACCAATAATTTTTCCTTTATACATAACCATAATTCTATCTGATAAAGACATTATTTCAGATAATTCACTTGAAATTAATAAAACACCATGACCTTCATCTCTATAATTTAATAGTTGCTTATGTATAAATTCTATTGACCCAATATCAACACCTCTAGTTGGTTGACAAGCTAATAATACTTTTGGATTTTGATGTAATTCTCTAGCTAAGATAATTTTTTGAGCATTACCACCTGAAAGTTGTCCAACTTCTCCATCAATATCACCAACTCTTATATCAAAAGAATTAATCAATTGATTTCTTCTCTCTTTGATATTTTTTTTATTCAAAAGTCCATGATTACATACTTGATTTTGACTGTGATAACCAGCAATACAGTTTTCTGCAATACTCATCGTTTTACATAAACCTTCCTTATATCTATCCTCAGGGATAATACCAAGTCCATAATTTCTAAGTTCATCAGGCCATTTATTTGTAACATCTTTTCCATCAAGAAGAATTTGACCGTCGGAGGATTCCATAAGACCTGTTAAAATTTTAACCAATTCACTTTGTCCATTTCCCTCAACTCCAGCAATCCCTAGAATTTCATTTTCATGAAGATTAAAGCTAATATTATCTACACATTTTTTACCATAACTATTTAATGTAGTAATATTTTTTGCTTCATAGAGGGTTTTTGCATTATTTTCACATTCATGATTATTTTCTATTGATAGAACAACATCACGACCAACCATCATTTGAGCTAGTTCTTTTTCATTTGTATCAATTGTATTTACACAACCTGTTACTTTTCCTTGCTTTATAACAGTAACGCTATCACTTAGAGCTAAGACTTCTCGTAATTTGTGAGTTATTACAATTATTGTTTTACCTAAATCTCTTAACTTTTTTAAAGTTAAAATTAATTGATCAACTTCTTGTGGAATTAATACAGCAGTAGGTTCATCTAAAATTAAAATATCTACTTTTCTATACAACATTTTCAAAATTTCAACTCTTTGGCGAGCGCCAACTGATAGATCTTCAATTTTTGATAAGGGATCTAATTCGAAATTTTGTTCATTAATTAAATTTCTAACAACTTCTAATTCTTTTTTGGTATCAATTAATGGGAGTTTAATTCCACCCTTTGTTCTTTTACTTATTTCAGTCCCTAATACAATATTTTCAAATACACTTAGAGATGGGACTAATTTAAAATGTTGATGAACCATACCAATACCATGAGCCATTGCATCGGAGGGACTAGAAAAATTAACTAATTCATTTCTTATATAAATTTCACCTGAAGTTGGTTTTAGTACACCATACAACATATTCATTAATGTTGATTTACCTGCACCATTTTCTCCAACAATACATTTTATTTCATTTTCTTTTATATATAAATTTATATTATCGTTTGCAGTAAAATTACCAAATTTCTTGGTAAGATTTTCGGTTTTTATTATATCCATAAAAGTTCCATTTTATTATAATCTGCCCAAAAACTTGGGCAGAATTAAATTGTTTAAATTATTCTTATTACTTAATATTTACATTTGGATAATCTGCTGCTACAAATATATCTCCACCTTGAGCATTAGTAACAATTATTTCACCTGAAGTAATTTTTGCTTTAGCTTCATTAACTTGTTTTAGAACATTATTCCAAACTTCTTTATCTTGAACTTTTGAAGAAATAGTTGCTAAATCAGTTATACCTGCTGCACCACTTGCTAAACTATAGTTTTGAAGTTTATCCATTGAATTAATACTTCCATCTAAAGCTGCTTGAGAAATTTTCATTACAGGTACATCTGTATTCTTTAGTACACTAGTTAAAATATATCCTGGTTGTTTATTATCTTTATTAGCATCAACTTCTATAGCAAACTTTTTAACTTCTTTTGCTTTTGCATCGATTCCATCACCAACAACACCAGCACAACCATAAACAACATTTGCACCTTTACTAAAGAAAGTCCCAGCTACAGTTGAACCAGTTGCAGGATCTCCGAAACCAGCATCATATTTAGAATAATAATCATAAACTTGATTGTATTTTTGAGCTTGATAATTTACACCAGCAATATATCCATTAGAAAATACTGTTATACCATTACTATTTGTTCCACCAATAAAACCAACTGTACGACCACCATCAGCTACTGGAGTTAAATTATAATCAGATCCAAAGAGTTTTGCTTGATTTTCAATTACTTCAACTGATAATACACCAGCTAAGAAAGAACCTTCATGAACATCAAATAAAACAGAAATTACATTATTATGTAATACATTACCTGATCCATCAACATTTGGATTATCATTAAATATTACAAAAGTTGTATCTGGATACATATCTGCAATAGCTTTTGATCCTCCAACACCTTTAATTAATGCTTCAAAATCATATTCTAAGCTAAAAATTAAATTATAACCATCATCAGCTAAAGCTTCTAAAGCTGCTGGAACGCCATTAGTAGGTTCTACAACTTTATAATCAATGCTATTTTTTTCGCTAAATGATTTTAATCCTTCAACAGCTGATTGATTATAACCATTATCATTTTGACCTGCACTTGAACATACAATAGCAATCTTTAAATCACTACTATCCGCTTTTTTCTCTTTCTCTCCATTAGCAAACAATGGAAATACTGCTAACATAATTAAAACAAATGTTATTATGCTTTTTTTCATTTCTATATTCTCCTTCTTAATTATTTGGACTATTAACTTGAGTAATGTAAAACTTGAACATATCTGTTCTGTAATTACAGATAAAATTTTCTATAGGACATAAAACCCCATTGATTTCTGCTATTGTTGTAGCTTTAAATAATAAAACTGGCATATTTGGTGATAAATCCAAGACTGAAGCAATTTGATTATTTGGAATTGCAGCTTCTATTGTTCTTGTAGCTTCTATTAACTTAACCCCATATTTTGATTCTAAAGTTTCATATAGAGATTTATTGTGGAAATCAATTTCATCAATTCCTGGAAATAATTTTAGAGGTAGATGTGTTGTAGTGTAGTTAACAGGAATTCCATCAGCGTAATAAACTCTTTCTAAGGTAAATACTAAATCTTTATCTTCTAAATTTAAGGATTTAGCAATTTCTTCATTAACCTCTTCTACCCTTGAATCAATAATTTTAGTAGAAGGTTCCATTCCCTGTTTTTCAATATCATTTTTACAACTTGTTAATGAAAATAAATTTTGTCTATGAACTCCACTCTTAACATAAGTCCCTTTTCCTTGAACTTTTGTTAAAAATCCTTTTGCAACTAATTCATCAATGGCTTTTCTAATTGTAATACGGCTTACATTAAAATGTTCTATCAATTCTCTTTCACTAGGGATTGCCTCTCCAGTTTTATAAATACCATCTTCAATTTTTTGAATAATTGAATTTCCAACCTGTGAATACTTTGCTCCAGAAAAATGATTCATTGTTACACCTCAAAATATTTAAGCTATTATGTCGTCATGCCGTCATGTCGTCATGACCAGTTAAAAGAACTTTAACCCCACTTTCTTGAGCTGTCAAGTTTTTTATTTATTTTTTTTAAGAGAAAAGATTATGTCTTATTTGAAAAATT
The DNA here is from genome assembly GCA_009930325.1 of Spirochaetia bacterium. Lineage (GTDB taxonomy): Bacteria > Spirochaetota > Spirochaetia > Sphaerochaetales > Sphaerochaetaceae > Pleomorphochaeta. The sequence continues at coordinate 44,108 of RZYO01000001.1, forward strand.
AACTGCAACCCCCTCTAATTTTTTCTAAGGCAAATTGGTTGCAATAAATATTGCAAAAGATATAGTTGCAATTACTAATGCAAATAAGTTTTTCTAGTTTTTACTTATTTTTCCACTTGTTTTCTGTTTTTATGAGGATTTACAATATTTTATTCTTGGTGGTTTTTGAGTTTGGTTAGTTATTCAAATCAAGAAAGGTAATTATGAATAACAACTTCAAACATTTAAGTTCTAAGCAGAGACATTAAATTTATAGGGTTTAAATGATAAAAAATAATTTAAACAAATGTGGTAATTTTAAAGTACTATATACAATTCTTTAAAACTTATCATAACACACAAGGTTATGATAGCAGTTATATGAGTAATGATTGCTCTCTTGAGGATTGGTGATTTATAAACCATATATACATGATAATGGTGATGAGTGCGATAGAAGAAATCTCAAATATTAGTGAAAATCAAAAAATTACTTTGGATGCTCTAATCATCATTCTTAGAAAGAAAAAAGCTACGAAAATTGGAGATATATGGTATTGATCAAGATTTACAAATCGAGTAAAGAAATTATGCAAAAATTTAGATATTAAGTTCTGAAGTCAAGAAATTCCCTGTTAAAATAAATGACTTCAAAACACTAAATGATAATAGATATGACTAAACTCTTAAAATTAAAATGCAATGAAATAATCCTTTTGTTGCATTGTTTTTTCCACTATTTCTATTATAAAAACAATAAAAACTTAAAAATTTATGGTAGTATCATAAAAAAAACTATAAAATTTATGATAGCATCATAAAAAATCAAATTATTTATTTCTTTTATGATAAAATATGGTATAATATACAATATAAAAATATCAAGGATTAAATATATGTATATTAATAGAGCTATTGATTTATCAAAAATACTTAAAAACAAATCTTTATTTTTATTTGGCCCTAGACAAACAGGAAAAACTACATATATAAAAAAGCAATTAGCAATAAAACCGGTTTTAAAATATAATTTATTAGATTCTAATATTTTTTTAAATCTATCAAATGATCCTGGGCTAATTAGAAAGACAGTAGAGGCTTATGATTATAAAAATTGTCTTATAGTTATTGATGAAATTCAAGAATTGCCAATTCTCCTTAATGAAGTTCAATTAATGATAGATGAAAGGAATATTAAATTCCTTTTAACAGGATCAAGTGCAAGGAAAATAAAACGAAATTCATGTAACCTTCTTGGAGGTCGAGCGCGTTGGCGAAACTTTAACGCCCTATCTTATTTTGAATTATTAAAAAATGAAGAACCTTTAGATTTAAATTTAATTTTAAATAATGGATTATTACCCAGTATATATTTTTCAGACGAACCGGAAGAAGACTTAAATTCTTATACGTCTTTATATCTTATTCAAGAAATAAAGGCTGAAGGCTTAACTAGGAAATTATTAGATTTTTCAAGATTTTTAAAAGTTGCTGCATTATCAAACTCACAAGAAATAAATTATTCTAAAATTGCAAATGATGCACAAACCAATAATCAAGCTGTAATGCAGTGGTTTCAAATATTAGAAGATACATTATTAGGCTTTTTCTTAGAGCCATTTAAAAAATTAGAAACTAGAAAATCTATTAACAGAAAAAAATTCTATTTTTTTGATACAGGTGTTGCTAGAACTCTTAAAACTGGTAAAATAGTTACCTCATCTTTAGATACAGATTTTGGTGAATACTTTGAACAATTTATTATTTTAGAAATTAAAAAATATCTTGATTATAACAAGCCAAGAATAAAAATAAATTATATTAGAACAAATACTGGATTTGAAATAGATTGTCTATTAAATGAAGAAATTGCGATTGAAATAAAATCATCAAATAATATAACTGCTCGACATTATAAAAATTTAAAATTATTGACAGATAGTTATGTAAAAAGAAAAATTGTTGTTTGTACAACTGAATACTATTATAAAGAAAATGATATAGAAATTATGCCCTATAAACTTTTCATTAATAAATTATGGAATAATGAAATAATAAAATAGTATTAATAAATAATTATATTCATTGGTACAATGAAAAAAGAATCAAAGCTTCACTTGGTTATATGAGTCCATTAGAATATCGAAAATCCCTTGAAATTACATCATAACTGTCCAATAAAACGTCCACACTCCCTAGAGAAATATCAAGTGTGTAAGTTATTAACCCAATAACTTGCGCACTAAAATAATAGTAAGATTGTAAGCGTCAAATCATTACAACTTTGAAATAAACAGATTCTCTGATAGTTTGTTATTGGAGGAAATAAATGCAAATAAAATCAAAATATTCTAATGAAAAAAAGCAGCAAATTGTTGAGGATTGTTTAAATCGTAAAGAAAAAGATGGTATCTCAATAGCTTCTTATGCAAAATTGAACAATATTTCAAAACAAACATTATATGCTTGGGTTGAAAATTCTAAAAAAAATGAAATAAGTAAACCCAAGAATTTAGTTAAATTAACATTAAGCCCTAATAAAAATATTAATACTACTAATAATGAAACCTTAAACATTAAAATCAATACAACTTTTTGTTCAATTGACATCCCATCTTCTTTGAATGAAGAAAGTTTAATTAAAATATTAACTGCTTTAAAAGGGATTAATTAATTATGTTTTTTAATTTTAATGATTATACTTTTTACTTAAGACCAGGAAAAACTGATATGAGAAAAAGAAGTTCAAGCCTTTCTTTCTTAATTCAAGATGAAATGAATTTAAATCCTTTTGAAAAATGTGTATTTGTATTTTGTAGTGGAAACAAAACAATAATAAAAGCTATTGTATGGGATAAAAATGAATTAATTTATCAGCTACTTTCAACAAATGAAAAGTTAACTGAAGATATTAATGATTTGAAAGAAATCCTTAGATTAAAAAGCATACAACCATTTATCCCTTCAACAGAGCAAACAGGATATCTATTTGATGAAATGGAGTTGTTAATAACAGCTCTAACTGAAGAAGAGGAAAAACTAATTGAAGTAAAAGAACATTCAAGAAAAAAAGTTTCACATAAAGTTAAAGAATTAGATAGCGATACACCAATTGTTAATGTAGATCATTGTGAAGATGCTGATGATGAAATAGTTGATAATAATGGCTATTTATATACAAGAATTGAAGATAAGATAGTAGAAAAAATAGCTATTCAACCATCTTCATATTATATAGAAAGACACTTCTATCCACAGTACAAACTTAAGGAATTTGAAGCAAATAAAGAAGATGGAGAAAAAAATATAATAGTTCAGTTCAATAATAAAGAAACTGACACTATTATAGCTTCTTCTTCCTTGGTCGCTAAAGTGGTTACTAGAAAGTATAATGATCAACTTCCTTTATACAGACAAGAGGCAATATTTAAAAGAGAAGGATTAGAGTTTTCAAGGCAAACTCTTTCAAATTGGTTATTAAGATACTTTAATTTAATAAAACCCTTACAAGATAGATTAAAATATCATATTTTATCATCTAATTTAATAAATCAAGATGAAACACCCGTTCAAGTATTAAAGATACCTGAGTCAAAACCATCAACTACTCATTTTATGATGGTTAGAGTTGGTGTCTCTAATATTGATGAAAAAACAACACATAAGATAGTTCAATACCAATATCTTTCTAATAGAAAGAAAGATACATTAAATGAAGATACTAAAGATTATAATGGATTCATCATGACTGATGGATTAAAAGGTTATTTAGACTTAAATAATCATCTAAATTGCTGGGTGCATGCAATTAGACAATTTAAAGCAATATTGAAGATAAATAAAAAAGCAACAGATACTTTAATATTAGTATCATTAGTTAATGAGCTTTATAAAGTAGAAAACAGATTAAGAAAGCAATATGAGAAAGGTCTATTAGCTAAAGAATCTTTTAATAAATAAGAGTTGAAGAAACTGATAAACTTTTTAAAAAGATAAGAGACAAGATTGAAACTATTCAACCCAAATACACCCCTAAAAGTGCTATGGGTAAGGCGATTAATTATTTATTTACATATTGGGATACTTTAATTAAATACCCAAAATGTTTTGAAGCAACACCTGATAATAATTTGGCTGAAAACTCAATACGCCCTTTTACTCTTGGTAGAAAAAATTGGTTATTTAGTGTATCTCAACAAGGAGCTGAAGCTTCAGCTTTATACTATAGTTTAGTTGAAACAGCAAAGGTTAATAACATTAATGTATATAAATATTTAAATTATATACTAGAAAAAGCTCCTGTAATGAAACAAGAAAGTGATTGGGAGCAATTACTTCCTTGGAATGTTTCAAAAAATGATTTACAAAATTTAGAAAATAGATCAACTCTTGCAACACCTGACGAAACAAGAGTTGAAAAATATATATTTAGAGGTGCACATTAATTTAAAATTTGGTCAATTTACGCTTACTAATAAGCTTAATGCTATTTCATTGTATTTAACTAATGAAGCAACTATTGCTGATTTTACTATGAAATTTAAGACGAAATATCCTACAATACAAAATGGGCAAAACGAATAAAAATATCCTTGCTAAAAGCAAGGATTCAGTTAAACTTTATTCATAAATAAGTAGAAATCTAAAATCTTCAATTTAGGAAGAAATTTATTGTTAAAAAAAAATTAATAGCATAATTTCAATTAAAAAAAGCTTCAATTGATACATCATTATACGAATTAATTATATAATCAATTTCTTTTAAAGATGAAATCGTTTTTATATCAGAACCAAGACTATTTACAGCAATAATTTTTTTTACATTTGCTTTTGATGCACTTATTATCCCACTTTTAGAATCTTCAAATACAACAGTTTCTCTAGGAGAAACATTCAAGACATTTATTGCTTTATTATATATTGCAGGATTTGGTTTACTAGGAAGAGTTCCATCACTTGATATAATATAATCATCTTTAAAATATCTAGATAATTTAAAGATATTTTCATATTCTTTCATTAATGAAGGTGGTGCACTAGTTGCAATTGAAATTTTATAATTATCTTTTAATAATTGTGTTAATAATTTTTCAGCTCCTTCTGCAAGTGATAATTTATCTTTTTCACTATCCATAACTTTTAAATATTCTTGATCTTTTTCAATTGAAAATTTTTCAATTTCTTCTTTATTTAATTGTCGTGGAAAAACTTTTTCTAATGTTTCATATGTTGTTCTTCCATTTAATAAGACATACTGATCTAAAGTATATTCAACATCTAACCATCTTAGAATACAATTATACCAAGATTTATAATTTATCTCTGAATCCCAAAATAAAGTACCATTAAAATCAAATATTATTGCTTTTGTTTTCATCAATTAATCCTTTTACCCAAAACGCACTTTTTTTGGGGTATCTTTTCTGTGTTTCAAAATCAGTATAAAATAAACCGTATCTTTTATTATAACCATTTGTCCAAGAAAACAAATCAAACAAGGACCATATAAAATATCCTTTTACATTGATTCCTTTTTCTTTTGCCCTAAAAATAGCTTCTAAATGCTCTTTTATATATTCTATTCGATATTCATCGTCAACAGACCCATTATCTAAAGACTCTAAAGAGCCCATTCCATTCTCGGTTATATATATTTTTTTGTCCCCATAATCATTTTTTATTCTTATGAGCATATCTTCTAATCCTTTTGGATAAATTGGCCAATCCCATGAAGTTGTTTTGATATTTGATTTAGTTAATCTCTCACCAATCCCTTTCAATCTAAAACAACTACTTCCTTTCTCTCCAGTTCCATTGTGATGAATATAATTATCTTTATCCCAAGGAGATAGAAAATGACTAGCATAATAATTTAGTCCTAAAAAATCATTTAATTTTGCACCATTTAATAAGACTGCTTTCTCTTCTTCTGGTATATCAAAATGCTTATCATACATAAGTAATATTTCATTTATTTGAGACATAGTGTTATTAGAATAACTACCATAAAATGTTGCATCAAGCAAAAAGGCATTTGCTAATATATCTTCTTTTTTTGCGGCATTCTCACTTTCAATAGAGTTATTAAAAGGATATTTAGATTCTAATATATGAACAATACCAATTTCACCAGGCATTTTCATATTCTTATACATAACTACACACTTTGAATGAGCAATCATCATATTATGCATTGCAAGAACTGCTTTTTCGATATCATATTTAATATGAGGGGGAAAGTGCCCAATGATATATTGACCACACACAATCGACCATGGTTCATTTATAGTTATCCAATGCTTTACCCTATCTCCAAAATTTTTAAAACATACCTTAGCAAAAAATAGAAAATTATCTATATTTTCTTTATTTAACCAGTCTCCTTTTTCAAAAAATATTAATGGAGTATCAAAATGATGAAGGGTTACATAAGGATCAACATTATGGTTTATACAACAATTAATTAATTTATTATAATAATTTATACCTTTTTCATTTATTTCATTTTTCTCATTTAATATAATTCTTGACCATGCTATTGATATTCTTATTGCTTTTATATTAAATTTCTCTGCATTAATTATATCTTCTTCATATTTGTGATAAAAATCACTTGCAATATCTGCATTAAACTTACATCCTAGCTGATGATATTCTCTATCCCAATAAATGGGAATTCTTCCATCAATAGATACTGCACCTTCTCCTTGATATGCTGCGGTTGCAGCACCAATTATAAAATCTTTTTCTAATTTCATATTTAAATATTACCTTACATAGAAATTTCTTTTTTACCTGAAACTTTAAAGAAAATTAAAAGGGAAATAATTGTAATTATTGTTAATAAAGTTGATAAGGCTGCTGCAATACCATAATTTCCTCTAATAATTTCAGTATATATTGCTACACTCATTGTTTTTGTTCTATTAGTATATAAAATAACTGAAGTACTTAATTCACTTAATATATTTATCCAACTAAGAATTGCACCTGATATTATACCTGAAGCCATCATTGGTAAAGTTATAACAAAGAACGTTTTAATACTCGAAGCACCTAAACTTATTGCCGCTTCTTCAACACTAATATTTATTTGCCTTAGTGTTGCTGAACTAGATCTAATTGTATAAGGAAGCCTTCTTATTGCAAAAGCAACTATCATTATAATTGCGGTACCACTTAATAATAAAGGTTTTTTTGTAAAAGTTGACAGCATTGCAATACCTAATACTGAGCCTGGTACAATAAATGGAAACATAGAAAATGTATCTAGCATATTTGAAAGTTTCCCTGGTTTTCTAATAACAATATAAGAAATCAATACAGCTACAATTAAAATAATTAATATTGTCCAAATAGCTAAATAAAAAGTTGTTTGAATTGAGGTTCCAAGTTTTTCAAAGGCTGTACGATAACTATTAAAAGAATGTTCTTTTGTAAAAGACTGTCCTTTTGTTGTCAAAAAAGATGTATAAATTACATAAATTCTTGGAAGTAAGGCAATTGCTGTAATTATATATACAACAAAGTGGATTATAAAAGATTTAAAACCTTTTACTTCTTTACTTTCAATTGAATTCATAGCACTCATAGTAAAGGATAGCTTTTCTGATACTAGTTTCTGTAAGAAAAATATTATAGTCGCAATTACTACTACAATTACTGAAATAGCAGCGGCAAATCCACTATCCCCACCTACTTCACTAATAAATTCATTAAAAATCAGAACAGGAATTGTTCTATAGCCTTCACCTATAAGCATAGGAGTACCAAAATCAGAAAGGGATCTCATAAAGACCAAAAGAGAACCAGCTAATAAAGTAGGAAGAATTAGAGGAAGAATAACTTTAAACATTTTCTTTATACCTGTACATCCCATACTTTCTGATGCTTCAATTAATGATCTATCTATATTATGCATAGCGCCTAAACAATACATATATATTAAAGGGAATAATTGTAGTGATAGTACTAAAACTATTCCAGAAAAACCATAAATATCTGGTAGTTGAATATGTAACCAGGTCTTAAAAAAATTAGTTATTACCCCATTGCGCCCTAAGAGAAGAATCCAAGAATATGCTCCAATAAAAGGTGGTGATACGCTTGAAATTAAAATTAATACTTGAGTTAAAGTTGAGCCTTTAACTTTAAATATTGTTGTAAGATATGCAAGAGGGACTCCTATTATAACGGAAAAAAAAGTTACAGCAATTGTGACTTTAAAACTATTAAAAAGTGCTGATAAATAATACTTTCTTCCAAAGAATTTTGTAAAATAAGCTAGAGAGAAAGAGTCTGAAGTGCTGTCTTTAAAACTTATTGATAGCATAGTTACTAATGGATAAATTAAAAATATAAAATATAATATAAATATAAAAGTTGTGATTTTAGCCCAGATATCAAAATTTTTATTTACTTTTATCATAGAGCCCCCTTCTCACAATCATTTTTTACACCTATTAATATATTATTCTCAGTTTCAGCGTTGAATAAATTGATTTTCTTTTTCTTAACTTCTAAATATATTATTGAACCTTCTCTCAATATTTCATCAACAGATGATTCTTGAATGGTTTCAATTACTTGTTTATTTTCTAATTCAATAAAATAATGGGTATTTAATCCTAAAAACATATAGCTTTGAATTTTGCCTTTTATTCCTTTATCAGAGAATATAAACTCTTCTGGTCTAATCGAAACTTTTACTTTACCCTTATAATTGTCTTTTATATTATCCATTGTAATTTCATAATTTAAAAATTTTAAAACAGAATCATTTGAGACGACTCCCTCAATAATATTGCTTCTTCCAATAAATGTTGAAACGAATAAATTACTAGGTCTTTGATAGATGTTTTTGGGAGTCCCTACATGCTGTATTTCACCTAAATTCATTACAGCTATTCTATCAGAAACAGCCATAGCTTCTTCTTGATCATGTGTAACATAGATTGTTGTAATTCCAATTTTCTTTTGAATTTCTTTTATAGCATTTCTTAATTCAACTCTCAATTTTGCATCTAAATTACTTAACGGTTCATCCATCAATAATACATCAGGTTGAATAACTATAGCTCTTGCAAGGGCCACTCTTTGTTGTTGACCACCTGATAGTTTTTCAGGTAGACGATTTGCATATTGTTTAATTTGAACAACATCCATAATATTCTCTACCATTAAATCTATTTCAGATTTTGGAGTTTTTTTATTTTTTAAGCCAAAAGCGATATTATCCTTGACACTTAAGTGAGGAAAAATTGCATAGTTTTGAAAAACCATACCTATATTTCTTTTATTTGGAGGTAAATCATTAACACATTTTTCATCAAAAAACACTTTTCCTCCTTCAATTGAGTTAAAGCCAGCCGCCATTCTAAGAAGAGTGGTTTTCCCACATCCTGATGGACCTAATAATGTAAAAAATTCTCCTTCATTTATTTCTAGCGAGAGATTTGGTATTACAGTATTATTGTTATATTTTTTTATTAAATTTTTAAATTTAATATTAATACTCATTAAGTACTCCTTGATTATAAAAAGGTTATAAAAGCCTTACCCAAATGATTTTTGGGCATAAAGTCCGACAGAGTTTATACTCTGCCGGAGTGTAATTGTAATATATAATTTTTAATTAAATAGAAGTTAAAGTGTCTATGTATTTAGCAACGATATCAGCTTTGTGTTCAATAATATATTCAGTTTGTTCTGTAACCAATTTAATGTCTTCGATTGGAACCATATAATCAGCACTAGAAACACCAACTCTTAGAGGTCTATTATTTAGATTTGCACCAATTGCACTTTGTGCTTTTTCTGATAATAAGAAATCAACAAATATTTGAGCATTCTTTAAATTTTTTGCATCTTTAATAATTGCTGTTGCACTAGGAGCATATTGAGCACCCTCTTTAGGGTGTACAACTTTAACTGGAGCTACACCGTTTCTTATATAATCAACAGCTGGGTCTTCCCAAGTTAAACCAACAACATATTCACCATCAGCAACTGATCTATGTACAGCCCCAGAACCACTAGCAATTTTTCCATCAAGGTTTATTAAGAATTTTCTAACAAATTCCCACCCTGCTGGATCATTATAATCATTATTGCCAAAATCTAAAAGCATATTAGCAACATGGTTAAAAGCTGAAGAAGAAGCTGAAGCATCTGCATGAGCTATTTTTCCTTTTAATTGGGGATTTAATAAATCAGCATAACCTTCTACTTTGATGTCCCCAATTAAATTTGTATTTACTAAAATTACATTTCCATCTAATACGTAAGATGTTACTTTCTTAGTTTTATTTTGATATTGTGGTATAAGATATTGGTCATTTGGAGATACATATTCTTCAAAGCAATCTAAATGTTGTAGATGTGCATTGTATGTTCCACCAAAAAGAACATCAGCATATGGCATATTCTTTTCAGATTCAATTCTCTTTAATAACTCTCCTGTTCCTGCACTAATAATTTCGCATTTAATACCACTTTCTTTTTCAAACATTGGAATTAACGTTGAGATTAATAATTCACTGTTTGGTGAATAGATAATTAATTCATTTGTTTCTTCAGTCTTTGCTGGGTTTTCATTTTGTCCTTGTGCAAATAATGGCAAAATAGTTAATAGAGCCACAACCATTATAACAGTTAATAATTTAGTACTGTTTTTCATAATAAATAATCCTCCTTTTAGAATCATTAACTGTATTTTCAATCGTTATATTGTATTTGAACAGTTAGAAAATTTAGTAAAAAAGTCTACTATTTGGTATTATCTATTAATATGTTGCATAAATTGTAAAGGAGTAGTTTCAGTATACTTACTAAATACCTTAATAAAATATTTATAGTCAGAAAAACCAACATCTTCTGCAATCATATATATTGTTTTATCACTGTTTTTCATTATTTCAATAGATTTTCTTATTCTATAACGAGAAATAAAATCATTTAAATTAATGTTAGTTTCTTCTTTAAATTTTTTTCTAACAGTTGAGTAACTTAATTTTAATTCATCAGCAATATCTTGGATTCCAAAGTTTTTCATATAATTTAATTCAATATAATTAATTACATTTTTAATAAATCTAGAAGATATTTCTAATTTAGGAATAATAGTATCTTCAATATCTTTTTTTGTAAGATATAATTGCATTTGTTTTAATTGAATTTTACATTTACCAATTGCTTTAGTTAAATCATCTAGATTTAAAGGTTTTAATAGATAATCTACTACACCTAAACTAATTGCTGTTTTTGCAAGCTCAAACTCATCATATCCAGTAATGATTATAGAGGAAAAAATATTATTTTTACTTGCTTTTTCTACCATTTCAAGTCCATCCATTATTGGCATAGATATATCCGTTAATACTATATCAGGAGACAACTGTTCAATCATTTCTAACCCTAAGCTACCATTTTTTGCATGACCTATTATTACACAATCTAGTTCTGTCCAATTGATAGAATATAATAAGCCTTTTAATATAATATTTTCATCTTCTACTATTAATACTTTATACATCTTTTTCACCTTTGTTTGGTATATCGATCTCTATTAATAACCCATTATCTTTATTATTTAATACTAAAGACGCTTCATCTCCGTATAATAAAAATAATCTTCTGTATAAATTATAAAGGCCAATTCCATGATTACTTTTTAACACTTGTTGAGTTTTTATCATTTCATTTATTTCGTTAAGTTTAGAGTCTTTAATACCACCTCCATTATCCCAAATAATAAATTTAATTTTATTATTATCTTTAGCTAAATATATTTTAAGATGTATTTCTAATTCCATCTTTTTCTTAAATCCATATTTAACACTATTCTCAATTAATGGTTGGAGCATTAATCTAGGAATTGGAATATTTTTTAATTCTTCCTCAATTTCAATTGTATACTTTAAACGATCTTCAACTCTAAATTTATGTAAAAGAAGGAAATTATTTATATATTCTAAATCATCTTTTAATGGAACAAAGCTTTCTTGTACTCTAACGCTATATCTTAGTAATGAAGATAAAGTTAATATGATATTTTGTGCAGATTTAGGATTTAAAACTATTTCAAATCTAATACATTCTAATATATTAAACATAAAATGAGGATTAAATTGTGATTCTAATAACTTTAATTCACTTATTCTCTTTATTTCTTGCAATTCAGTATTTTTAGAAATTAGATTATTTATCCTCTCAAGCATAAGATTATATTGATCTGCTAAAAGTTGAAACTCATCATTAGTTTCTATTTTTACATAGGATTGCATATTCCCTTCTTGCAACAATTTTATTGCTTCAATCATTTTATCTATTGGCTCAGTTGTCTTTTGTGCTATATCATTTCCAAGTCTTTTCATCATAAAAAATAACATTACAACAATAGCTACTAAGAACATACACAGCCATATTATTATTCTAGATTGAGAATTCAGTGCTGATAAGCAGTAAATTCTTAATGAAGTGTTTTCAACTTTGTTACTGAAAATTACAAAATCATCACTGCCAATTTTAAAAATATTATCTGCATGTATTTTCGGTCTAAATCTATTCCAAGCTTGAATAATGGATGTGTTTGTTGTTGCAATAACAGTATCAAATTCATCAACTAAAATAGTAATATTTACTTGTGCTTCAAATAGTGCACTTAATAAATCATCTTTATTTAATAATAAAAATACATGACCTATAATCTCTCCATTATTTTCTACTTTACTTGAAAAAGTATAAACACTTTGAGTCTCTAAATCTAAATTAAGAAATGAAGATTCTCCAATTACTCCTTTGTCACTTTTATCTGTTCTTGAGATCATATCTCTTAGAACTAATATTTGAGAAAAAGTTAATTCTTTTGTTGATGAGGTTAAGCATAAAACATCATTTTCATTTAATATTACCAAGGTAGATTTTACTTTATGAGAATTTGTAAAAGCGTAAAAATCACTAAATATGTTATTTGAAACATCTCTATTGTTATTAATTATCAAGTCTTTAATTTCATTTGAATTTGCTAAAAGTATTGCTTCTTCTTGATAGTCACTCATAATCTTTGAGATTTTTTGTGATTGAGCTATTGCAATTCTTCTATTTGTATATTTAACAGAAGACCTATGGCTTAACAATATAAATAGAACAAATAAACAAACTATAATTGATAATGGGATTATTGCATGGGTTAAATATTGTTTGCGAATTCTTTTCTTTATGCTATTTTTGTACATTATGGATATTATATGCGTGCATATTTTAAAAAACAAGAAAATTATATTTATTTTAAACTAGAGTAATATTATTATATACTAACACTATTATCAGTTATATTATCAGTTATAAATTTTGAGAAATTTTTAATTAATTATCTATGGCAAAAATCTGTTTTACTTTTAAAAAATACTAACTAATAATTAGATTATTAAAATTTAAACCATTCATACTCACAAATTATTATTTCGAATATATTTTGTACTTTTGCCCTGCCCTAGTTTAATTATATATTGTTCATTTAATAATTGATTAAGAGTTTTTTCAACCATTATTTTACTAATATCTGGACAAATATTTAAAATATCAGCTTTGGAATAACTATTTAACCTATCATCAAATATATTTTTAATTCTATAACCTTTGCTTAATTTTGAATTTATATCAATAAAATCAACTCTTTTTGAAAATTCTTTATATGCTTTTAATAAGAGAGATAAGTAATATTTAATAAATGGAATATTAGAATTATTATTGTCTACCCAACCTAATGAACTTTCATATAAGCTTCTATAATATTCATCTTTTGTATCTTCAATAAGCTTTTCAAAGCTAATATATTTTGGAACTAAATAACCTTCTTTATATAACAATAAAATAGTCAACAATCTACTCATTCTTCCATTTCCATCAGAAAAAGGATGAATACATAAAAAATCTAATATGAATTTGGAAATTAGTAATAAATGTTCAATTTTATTTTCTCTAATTGCTTTATTATATTTATCACAAAGAGAAATCATAGCATCAGGTGTTTTATATGCAGCTAAAGGTTTAAATCTAACAAAATGTTTTCCACTTTGATCAATTTCTTCAATAATGTTATCAGAATTTTTCCACATACTAGCAAAAGAGTTATTATTATATTTATATAAATCTCTGTGAAGTTGTAAAATTATATTAGGTGAAATAGGAATAAATTCATAATTCTCATGTATTGTTGTTAATACATCTCTATATCCTAATATTTCTTCTTCATCTCTATTGATTGGTTTAGTACTATAATTTACTAATTCTTTTAATCTCTTATTTGAAGTATAGATTCCTTCAATTCTATTAGAGGCTTCTGTACTTTGAATCTTAGCAATTTTTAATAAAGAATTTAAAACATCAGCTTTAGATTCAATAAATAATTGTTGTTTACCCTTATATTCATAAATACCAGTAATTAGATTAATTATTTCCGGGGTATATAATTCATTTATTAATTTATCATAATCGTTAAAACTCATAATCACATCCTTTATACATAATAATACATTATTTTTATGTATAAAACAACATAATATGTAGTAAATAACTGAATTAACTTCTATATTTTATAATAATTTCTTTAAATATTAAAACATGTATAAAGTTCTGAAGAATCAATTTTTATACATAATTGATTTATTTAATAGGTAGTGTAAAATAATGGATTCCCTGTAAGGTTAAATGTCACATTTATTCTGGGATACCTTCCTGTATTTCTAAAAATGCAGGAAGATTGAAATCATTACCCCATATTTCAAGTGCTTTTTCTATAGGCGTTAATCCTTCTAAACTTTTTCTTGGATAATTGTTCATCCAGTTTTGAATCCATCTAATTTTCTTCTTTGGAACCTCTGTTATATCTTTCCCTTTTGGTATAAATCTTCTAATTATACCATTATGATTTTCATTTGTTCCACGTTCAAAGGAACTAAAGGGATGGGCATAGTAGAGATTAAATCTCTGCCCTTTTGTAAGTACTGATTTCATCATCCCTTCTCCATCTGAAAATTCTACTCCATTATCATAGGTAATTGTATTAAACATTATTTTAAACTTTCCTGATCCAGATACCTTTTCTAAGGTGTCTAAAACTTTGACTACTTCCGTCTTTTTTCTGCTGTTTATTTTTCTTATTATTTCTAACTTAGTAGATCTTTCAGTCATGGTATATAAACTTGTAGAGCCATCTCCTTTTGGACCAACTACACAATCTCCTTCCCAGTGTCCTATCGTATCCCGTGTTGCCACTTCTGCGGGTCTTAAACTTATACTATGTGCAGCAGCAAAAGCTCTTGAGTGCCTCTTAGGCTTACCAGAAGCCTTTTTTCTCTTACCTCGTAATAATAAATCCTTAGAGCTTAAATCATTTAACACTTCTCCATTAATATAATTATATAGTGTTTTCTCACATATCCTGGTATTTGAAGGCCAGCCATGTTTATTGAATGTTGCTATAATTGCATATGGACTAAATTTCAAATCTTTTACATAGTGATTTATAGCTTTTTCAAGAATTCTATCATGTCCTATTTTCAAATCTGGACCTTTAGCACTATTGTTTGAAATAGCCAAATTCTGAGCATATTCAGCATTATATTCTATAACTTCAAATGGTATTTCACTTCTTTGATGAAGTACTAAACCTCTCTGTATTTCTCTTTGTATGGTCCTTCTACTTTTATGGAAAATAGTTGCAAAAGTTGATTTGTTAACAATTTTTTTATAATTGCTATGTCCTAATAAATAAGCTTCTAAACTAATTCTCTCTTCATATGTAAAATATCTTCCAAGGCACAATGAATCTATGTTATTATATGCACGTCCCATGAGTTTTCTCCTTTGGTTTTGGTGTTGTTACTTATAATCAAAACAGAGAATTCATGGGCTTTGTATTTTTTTTGACTTTTTAGGTGTGTCATTACAAATTACTGGCGGTCACACATTTTGAATTATTAACTTTTAATAGACAAACTGAAAGATATAAAACAAGTATTGAACTTGCTAAACTAATTATTTTAAACTTAATGCCTACACTCTCTAATGGAAAAAATTCAGTACTGGCTCTACTTTTTGATATGAATGATCTATTTGAAAAATACATTACCAATGAATTATCTAGAACTTTAATTGGATATAATGTGTTAGGTCAAAAACCTCAAAAATCTTTACTTATTAATAAAAACAATAACAATAAATCTTTTATAATGAAACCAGATATAACAATAAAAAAAGAAAAGTCTATTGTTGCTATTTTTGATGCAAAATGGAAACTTTTAATTCCAGAAGATAATAAAAGAGGAATTTGTCAAAGTGATTTATATCAACTTTATACATATTCAAACGAATATAATTGTAAAAAAGTCGCACTTATTTATCCTAAATGGAAAGAAGAACAAATTGAAATAGAAAAATTTTATTTTAGTGAATGTAAAAATGAAGTCATGATAATTTCTATACCTTTGGTTGATTTAAAACAAAATAAAAATGTTCAAAAGTTTATTATTGAAAAAATCACTCCACTTTTATTTGAAGATTGATTGTAAACAAAATCTCATAGCAAATTTAAAGCCTAATATAATCCAATAGCATAAGATTATGATTTTAAAATGAAAAAATATTAAATAAATCTAGTACTATAATTATTAAAGTCATGCATACACAAGAATTTATAGATGCAACGCTTCTTGATAAAAAAAAGTTTTACCATCTGAAATGTATAAATAAAATTAAGAAAAACTTACTAGAGGATTTATAAAATGGAATGCTAATTTAGAAGGATTTGTTCAAAATTATAGAAACTTACTGTTAAAAAATTATAGAGGTATGAAAGAAGTATTTAACACTAGAAAAAACTAATAAAACGATTGATACTACACTACTTCACTTCAAAAAAGAATTGATAATAAATTTACTAAAAAAATAAAAGAAAAATATAAGTCCTAGTTAAAAAATTTATTACCCCTATTTACAGATTAGCAGTTGGTAGCACGAATTATTAATCGCTTGAGCCCTTATGGACATCTGATAAAAACAGGTAATAATGATTGGAGATTATCTCATTCATCTATGGTTGATTGATATATATATAAATTGCAATATGATAAAAGACTGGTAATTCCATGTGATAAAGTTGGAATTATGCTACAAATAAGTTGGAAATTTTGTTGACAAAATACATTAGTATAAGGGGTTATTTCTATATTTGAAGTATCCTATGTTTGTATCAAAATTTGTGTTTTACCACACTTATAATAATCAAAACTTAGATTTTAAAACACTTAATTGTATATCAAATCTTATTTTACTATAGAATAATCCAATAATAAAATTTCAAGCAATTTCAAAAGGCCCAAAAAAATAGAAAATGTTTAATACCATTTAAACTACCTATAGCTAAAAGATAAGATATCAATATACCAATTGAAATAAATAAAAGTGTTGAGATGGTAATAAGGGATGTGATTATCCCGTAGTCAGTAATATCAGTTTGAATTTTAAAATCTTTTAAGTCTCTTAATATAATTGTAATTCTAGCTCCAATTGTAAATCCATAAATCAATATAAAAAACATCAATATGTCTTTTTTTAGAAATAAAGAAACTATTATTAAAAAAGAAGATAATGGGAAGAAAAAATATGGAGCATATGCAATAATCCTTTTTAGAGTTTTTCCACTATGAACAACCGCTCCACTACCATCAGAATTAACATGATACTCTTTTATTGGCGAAAAAAATAATATTGCTATTATTTTATGAGCACTTTCATGACTTGAAGTCAAAATAAACCAAGATCGTCTATGTATCATTATTTTTATTAAAATAACTCCACATAGTAAAGCAGGTAAAAAATATTTTATAATTTCTGATTCTTTAAACACCTGTTTACAAATATCTATAAAACTAGGTATATACAAATAAAAAAGAAGAATTGAAAAAAATATATAAATTAAATTCTTTAGGATTTTTATCATCAAGATACTCTCTCACAACTAAATGAATATTGTCCACCTTCCCCACTAACATAAAATATTTTAATTAAATATATTCCATTTTTTAAAGATACAGTTTTAGCTTCACCAAGCCCTTTATTATTATTATTTATTCTATATTTTGTTGATCCCGAATCTAAATCTACTATTTCAATGCCAATATTAGTTTGATTATTTAGTGGTTGAACGTTAATATTGAATGTATGGCTAAATAAAAAAGGATTAACTTGTAATTGATACTGATCTACAACTTGTTGATTACAAACCCATCCAGTATCTGTATATGAATCCCTTATTTGTAAAATACCAATTTTTTCATTTTTATTACCATCATGAAGATGAGCTCCTGATAGATGGATACTAGGCATGATAGAATTAAATAAATTTGTATTTTCTTCAATTAATTGTACAAAATAATTACCTTCTTCTACATCAAAAGGAACTTCCCAAGTATATCTAAATAAATTCGGAATATTATTTATAGAATAATATATCATATCATCTTTAATTAATTCCAATTTAAACTTACTATCAATATTTCTGAATTCTTCAATATCATTCCAATAAAAATTAATTTCTTCACAGCCTACTGCTGTATTTTTAGATAAATTTAATTCTAATACGGGCTTTTTATCTGTTCTAATTGTTTTAACAATAGAAACATCACTTTCTGTATCACTCAAATTATTAACAGAAGTAACACGATATAAGTATCTTTTATTATCTTCAATATTACTGTCTTCGTAAAAATTATAAAATGTACTTGCTATCTTAATATACTCATTAGAATAAGCACTTACTTCTTTTCTATATATAAAATATCTAGAAGCATCATCAACACTATTCCAAGTTAAATAAACACAACCCCAAGGTGGATTTGACAAAAATAACCTTAAACCACTTGGAATTTTTGGAGTATGAATAACATTTAATTCTATATTTTTATATGGAATTTCAAGATTATCAATTAATGACGAATCATCTAATCCAGTCAAGCTACAAATAAAATTATTTTTACCAATAATTAGATCACTTGATGGTATAGTGAAACTAAATGTTCCATCTTTATTTGATATAGTAGCATATTCTTTTTTGCTATCAACATTTAATAGATAAAATTTAATTTGGGAAAAATCTTCATATTTATTAGAATTTATTTTAAATTGTAACAGTTTTTCATCTGTATCTTCACATTGAAGATTAGAAGTAATAAGTTGAATTGTGATTGAAGAAAAAATGCGTTTAATATATTGATTTAAAAATATTTCAGCCTGAACAAGATGTGAATCAACTTCAACATATAGAGGTATATCCCATTCCCTATTTATTAAAGCATGATATAAATCAATTGAATTATAATAGTGTTTTATGAATGAAGGCTCTACCGTTTTTTCAAGGGTTAAAATAGATTTCTTCAACTTATTATCAACATTAATTAATTCTTTTATTTTATCCTCGGTAGCCTTTTTTGATTCTAAAAAATCCTGTTTTAACATTTTATATTGAACATAAAACTCTTTTGTAACAGGGTTTTTCCAGCGATTAATTTCAACAAAACCTTTTAAAGTTACTGATGAGCTACTTTTTAGATTTGTTTTTAAATATGTAGAAATTTCTCTTGTTTTTTCATCACTAGATACTACTTCACTTGTTTCTTCCATAGCTTTTATATCACAAATAATTGTATTAGCAAAATTATTAATAGCATCACTTCTAGCTTCATCAATGGACTTACTCGGACCAGCTACATATAATATTGCATCAGCATTATTTAAATTAGAATTTGGATTTTTCACCCATGAGGGAGGCCCTGAAAAATAAAAATTAACTATATCTAAAGTATTAGCACACCCACTCATAAGAATGAGACAACATATACTTAAAATTATATTTTTTTTCATTCAAAACCTCACCTCAAAATAAATACTTAAGACTTATAAATGACAATTAATTAAAATAATTATTTACTTCACTTAAAAATTTTTCAGAAGTCATTTCTTTAGCAGAGTCCATCCAAGCTCTTTGAATTTCAATTGACTCATTTGCTATCTTCTCATTGTTTTGGAATGATATTGATATTAATTTTTGAATTTCAGAAATAACTCTATCGGAAACTGTACAAAGGGCTCTAGCCTCAATATAAGGAATTCCAGCAGCATTTTTAGCATCTCTATATTGTACCTTTTCAACAATTACAGAAGATAATTGTGTACTTGAAAAGCTACCTTTAAAAGTTTTGAGTGCCTCACTGACATCTCTTTCATCAAATATTTCTACTTCATCGCCATATTGCTCATGAACATCTTTTTCAATATTTCTTACTAAATCAGCAAAGTTATCTTCAGATAAAATTGAAGTGTTCATATAATCTGCTAACTGATTTTTTGCATCTAATAAAGCAATTTTCTTTGCTGTATTCTTATCATAAGCTAATACTGAATCACATTCACCAAGTATTACAATAACATCTGCATAATGTCCACTTGAGTTTTCTCTCATCCAATTTTCTAAATCACCTCTTGATGATTCAAACAAATCAATATCAGATAAACTAGCAACTTTGCCAACTTCAACTTTTGGATTTTTTAAATTTGAACAAGATACGTGAAAGAAAAAAACGAAACCGATACATGTTAATAAAACAACATACTTTTTCATAAAATCAAGCTCCTTAATATGACTCAAATTATTAAATTTTTTGAGTATTAATATTTATTCAGAGACAATTATTAGTGTATAAAAATAAAAAAAACTATTTTAATAGTTATATTATCATTTAGTTAGGTATCAATCAATTATGTAAATAACATTTTTTATTAAATATATTGCTTTTATTGTTAATAAATTTTTTATTGTTGAAAATGCTTTACATGTTTTAAATATAGTGTATGTAATATTTTAAAAAAGGAATATTAAAATTATCAATCCAACATAATGAACTTTCATATAAGATTTCAAAATATTCATCTTTTGTATATTCTAAAAGATTTACTGAGTTAAGATAGTTATGATTAAAAGGAACTTATCTGTATAAGAAGAAGATAGCTAACAATATACTCATTCTTCCCTTTCCATCAATAAACACATACAAGATTTAATATGAAATTGGTAATTATAGTTCAATTATATTTTAAATAGTTGTTTTATTATATTAGCTTCAACCGTAGACATAGTATGATATGCCCCACTACAGGTAGACACTCTTCTTTGCACTGAACCCTTATGGGTTTCCATATGGAGGATTGCCATGTATAAGGCAAAGAAATCACAATTAATGGTTAGCCAAAAGTTAAGCGCTATTGAAGATTACCTAGAAGGTAGGGGCTCATACCAATAAGTAGCAGAAGCCTATAATGTTTCTCATGTAACAATACTTAATTTGGTAGCTCAAAAAGATTCTCTTATTGAAGAATGCATAGAATGTGCTAGGATGTATCCAGAGGCATTAAATCTATCCATAGTCTCAGAGGGGGAATCACCTACGAAATTAAGCAATGAGAAACAGTTAGAATTGTTAAAAGAAAACAGGCGTTTAAAAATAGAAGGAAGCAGAAAAGAAGATCATATTGCCTATTTAGAAAGCTTACTTGAACTTAATAATATTGATCCAAATAAAATATCGAAAAAAAAAAGGAAAAAGCAATTAGATATGCCAAAGAAATAAAGCATAGAACTAATATTAAAAGCTTGTGTTCGTTTGCAGATCTCTCTCGTGCAGCTTATTATAAATCACATTATAAGAGCGCTTATAATGAGTTAAATGATAGAATCATTAATTACATAAAAGAGGTTCAACAAGAAACTTGCTATGGAGTTGGATACAGACCAATGACTGCAATGATTAATAATACACTTCATGTACAGGTAAATAAGAAACGTGTTCATAGGATTATGGATGAAAATAATCTACTATCTGCTGTTAGGAGAAAGAAATATTCTACAGAACAGTACAAGAGAAGAAAGGAGTTAAAAGCCAATAAACCTAAGGATTTATTGAAGCGAAATTTCTTTTGTGGTACTCCTAGAAATCACTTTGTAGTAGATATTACTTATTTGTTTGGATTAGAGAAAATGCATTATTTGAACACTATTGTTGATTTATTTAATAGAGAAATTGTTGCTTGGAAGATAAGCGAACATCCTGACAGTCAACTTTGTATAGATACTCTATTAGAGCTCTCAGAGCATTGCAATTTAAAAGGTTCTATAATTCATAGCGATGGTGGTAGCTCCTACGACAACAAGGCTTATATGGACATTGTTAATGAGCTTAAGATAACACCTAGTATGTCTTTTGCGGACTGTTATGATAATAGTGCAGAAGAGAGTGTAAATGCCATTATAAAAACAGAATGCTTATATAATAGATTTGGTAAAACCAAGTTTAAAAACAGAAGAATTAGATGTGCAGAAGTACTTAAAAGGATTTAAGAATACATACCTTTTTATAATACAAGAAGGAGAAAAGCTAATCTTGGATGGGAAACCCCTGTAGAGTATCTTGAGCACAATCCAAAGGGAACTTTGCCTGTAATTGTAGAATAACTATTGACAACTAATTCTCATAATATAAAATAGGACCTGGCCCAAGTGCAAACCACATTGGGTTCAGTCACACAAAACAAGGACAACCTTAAAGGTTTCAGTCGAACATAAAGTGTAAACTTTTTGGGGGTCAGATCATAATGAGTTTTAAAATTAGTTGGTAAGCAGTTTTGAAACATTGTTCAACCATGCAAAAGAAACTATAGAGATACCATCTTTTTCTTTACGATTTAAACAATCCTAACAATTTTCTGCTTTTTTTCAGTAGAATAATTTGATTTTATGTGAAAATTCTAATAGTTCAACCAATAAAAAATGTGATATCTTTAGTTCTAACCATTGTGGCATCTCCTATATTCGGTGTTGTTACCAAACATTATGAGATTACCAATGGCTTTTTATTGGGTTTAAATTGCAAACATTATTGTAAACTACCTGAATACCCTAATTAAATATGATATATTATTTTATAACACATTTTGCTCTAATTTAATAATTTCATTTATGAAATCAGTTGCAATTTCAATCCTATCTTTATCAATATTATCTTTTAATAAATAATTATCCTCATTTTGTTCTATATTAAACATTTTAATAATAACATTTGAGATTTCATTCTCCGTATAAATTTTCCAACCGGCTTCTATTGATTCTAATACAATATTATTTTTTAAAATCAATTGAGAATTTCCAGAATATAAATGATAACATAACTTCTCATCACAAATATTACTATTATTAATTATTTTGCAAACCGTTAAAACGTAAGGGCTAATATGGTAGGCTATTAAAGGGTTTGAGCCTTCTGTACTAAGCATACTAATTTCATTATCATTTGGCCAAACAAAATAATTTCGTTTACTAAGAAAGCTTGGATATTTCAAAAAATAATATTTGTAAGATCTATCATTAATATTCTCATTTAGCCAATCATTAATTATTGATTGAAGTTTGTTTCTCGCAGTAATTTCATCTCTTTTTATATATTTTTTTAATAAAGCAACAAGACTGCTAGAAACCTTATTTTCATTTTCAGTTAATACAGACTCCCAATTATCATTTCCCCCAAAATAATAAGTTTCTCCCATCTTAGTTGATTTAATATATCTCCCTTCAAAACCTGAGGCAATTAGAGCTTGCACTCTTAAATAATCTTCAATATCTTTATCCCAAATTTCATGAAAAGCTTTTAAATAATCAGGGAACTCTTTAAAGTTTTTTTTAGGGTTAAGATTATGAATCATACCTTTAAATTCATTACATTCTTCTAAACCAAATAAGGCTTCATTTATTTGGTTATCCTCCAACTCCAAGATTTCAACTTTTTCAATTTCATTTATTAACGAATTTTTAGAAATATTTACGCTAGAATTAATTAATGTTTCTTCTTGAATCGTTTTATAAACATCAAGTGTTGCTATTTTATCAAAAAGTGTCCAATAATTTCCAAAATTATTTATACGAATATTTGTATTATATTTAGTTTCATTTTTTTGGCGTGTTGCTTGAATCAAATTTCTTACAATCCTAAGATAATATAAAAAATTATCTGAAATTGTACTTAAGTTATGCTTAATAAGATAATTTAAGATACAGAAAAACATTATCTTATTTCTAGCATCTTCAGTCTTTACATTCTCAAATATTCTCTGAAAAATATTATTATTTTCACCATTATTCCAAAAGAAAATAACTCTTTCATTTATTTTTGTAAATAAATCATTCAGATTCTTTTTACTATAATTATTATTCGAACTAAATATCTCATACAACTTATCTAAACTGTTAAATAAAAAAAGCAAATTATCCTTTTCCTTATAAATCTCTTTATATTGAAAAAATTTATTCTTAAAGCAGTCAGCATTTGTATCTTTATTTTCTTTGAAATATAACATTTGAGTTATAAACTCAAAATAATTTGAAAGACCTATATCAAGGCTTATCTCTTTACTTCTAAAAGCCCAAAATAAATCTGTCCATTCTTTTTCAATTTTATAAGAAAAATATCCAGAATATGATATTTCCCCTTTGATAGGATGCTTTAATTTATAAGTATTTTTATATGTCTGTTCAAGAAATTGAATAAAATTCGCTTTAAAATTTTCAAAAGAAGTTAGTTGTTTTCCTCTTGCATTCATTTTAATATATAGCTCATCAGTTAACTCAAATCCATTTGCTCCTAAATCTAGCATTTCAAATGAAATAGTTTTATTATCTTTTAATTGTTTAAAGACTGAATTTGAATTTATTGATTTAAATTTATCGTGAATAGCTGATATCATATTCAACATAGCCTTTATTGTTGGATCATATTCCCAATAGAGTCTATACCAACTTTGATCCTTTATAGTTTCTATTAGCTGAGAACCAGTATTAGCATTTGAAATGCTAATATTATTAGATATTAAGTTACAACAAAATTCTCTAGAACTTATTCTTGTATTATAAATAAATTTTTTTAATTTTATAAATTCACTATTATCCACTTGTTCTTTCAAGGCAAAATACCAATGCAATAAATATAAAGTTGTTAATCTCTGTTGCCCATCAATGGGATAGAAAATATTTTTTTCTATTTTTCCATAAACAAAATCTAAATGCAAATTTGAATTATTTTCTAAGTTAGAATACATTGTATCTAAAAATTTATTTCTCTTTTCTTCTTCACTTTCTCTACCTTGAGCATAATCTCTTTGTATCATAGGAATATTAATTGTATAAGAATTAAGCAAATCCCAAAATGTTGTACTATTTGTTTTCATTGTCTACCTCTAATAACAGCATATATAAATTATATATTGATTCAATAGATTCGTAATAAGATATCATATCATTTTCATTCCAAAAAATTAGTTCCTTTGGATTTTTAGAATAATATTTTGAAAATACTCTCTGCGTACAAATTGGTATGTATTTATTAGATTTATTTTCTCTTAAAATTTGACGTTTAATATCATAAAACGAGTTATTTAGTTCACTATTAGTATCTTTATCTATTAATGCAAGATTATATAATGTATGCATTTTATTATCATTAAAGCTATTTAGTGAAGTATAGAAATCCAAAATCTTATCATACAATGTTTTAAATTTATCTTTATCATAGTCATTTACTATATTATCTATGCTCTGTACAATTTCCTTAGCTACGTATTCTTCTTCTTCAGATAAGTCCTCTAACAATTCTAAAGATTGTTTGTGATTTTTTAACCAAACTGTACTTCTTACTTCATCATGATTAAAACTCAATGAATTTTGAGGATGGATGTGCTCGATACTATATATTTTTTGTTTTTTATATAAATGAAAAGGAAATTTAATATATTCATTGTTGTTATTTATCAAACTTTCTATATTAAAAAGAAGTAGAATTTTAATAATAGCTTTATTATCTTCATTATAACATAATTGATTTAATTTTTTTTCGACACCTGTTTCTTTATCTACTTTTTCAATTTTTATTAAATCTGCAATTCTTTGTTGAATTTTATCCTTAAAAATCTTTTTAGTATATTCAGTGTAAATTAATTTTCTAATTAATTGATCTCTATTACTTTCAAAGAGTAATAAATAACCGATATAATGATATAAATCTTGGTCTAAATACCATTCATAAAAGACTGTAAATAAATCTTTAACCTGTTGCCATATTTCATTAATAGGAGATAAAACATTTTCATCTATTCCTTCAGCACTCCGTTTATTATTCCTTATTTCTTCTAAATATTTGCTAAAAACTAAAAATTCAAAATGTTTTGGTTTTCCTTCATCTTTTTCATAATAGATTAATTTTCTGCTAACATTATCATTCCATTTATCTGAGAGTATTTTAAATAAAAATTCAATTTTTGAAGAAGGCTTATAATCTTCATCATTTAAAAATCCCCAAAATAATTCATTTTGGAATTTTGCTTCAATCTCATCCCATTCTGTCGCTATTTCAAATAAACGTTGTTTAATTAAAGGCTTATCTTCTATATTATATATATCAGATTGTAATATCAAAGCTTTTATAAGTTCAGCATCAGTTAAAGGTATTTTACCTTCATTTAAACGGGTAAATAATTCAATAGAACTATTATCTTCATCCACATTTTCTATCTTAGTTTCGTACCATATTACTGATACATTCTTTTTATCACCTAAAATTCGCTTTAATATTTCTATCCTAAATATTTGTTTATCTTCAAACCATTTCTTAACATAATTATAAGCCTTAGAAATATGATAAAAATCTACATTGGATTCATCTATTGAGCCAGTAAATCGTTTCCCCTCAAAAAAATCTTTGCAATTTATTCTTGTCTCGAAATCTAATCTATATATTTTTTTGCTATTATCATAATGTTCACGAACATCCTCTAAATAAGATAGAATAATATATATTGCAGTTAACCTCTGTTGTCCATCAATTAATTCCCAACCCTCAATTTCATCATTATTAGAATCTCTCCATCTTTTTTGTTTAACTACAATTGGTTGAATACAATAAAAATCACCAACTTTTTTATTCAAGATAGAATCTTCTACACTTTCGTGATATGTCATAATATCATCTAAAAGTTCTGTAATTTCTTGCTTTTCCCACCGAAAACCTCTCTGATATCTAGGAATATAGAAATTTTCATTTAGCAAATCTCCAACAGCTCTAATTCTTGGATTCTCTAAACTCCTCATTAATAAACCTTCTTTTTAATTTTTAATTTTATATAATTATATAACCATTACTGTGAACTGTCATGTTAATTTTGGACAATTTAATAAGCCAACTAATTTTTTATTTAATATAGTGGTGATAAAAAGTAGAGAAAATATTGTTTGACATTCTTTTTATAACACTTATAATAAGTATATTAAATAGTTATTATAAAGGTATAAGAATGGTAAAGTTTTTTGATTTTGATTTAATGAAGTTTATTGAAAAGCCAAGTGATATAGTAAGAAATATAAAAGCATTAATAGAAGAAAGGTATGATTTTGATGTTATCATAGATATTAATAAATTAGATTTTTTTATTAAAAAAAATAAAGATAATCTAGATACATTAATAAATGGTTGTGCTTATAAAATTCCCGGCACTGATGGGGTTAGAGGCATTGCTAAAGAAAATAAATCTAATAACGATTTTCTTAATTCTTTTATATTAAATAAAGAATTAACACCAAAATTTGTTGAACATTATATTAATGCTTTTATTAAAATGCTCGATAATAATCTTAATCAAATAGTTATAGCTGAAGATGGTAGAGAATTATTATATAACAATAATATAAAGAATGCAGTAATTACTGCATTAAGTGAAAATAATATAAAAATAATTGATTTAGGAATAATCCCTACTCCTCTTCTAGTTGCTTATGCACTAGAAATGAATATACCAGCAATTATGATTACTGCTTCTCACAATCCCCCAACCTATAATGGAATTAAATTATTCATAGATGGGAAAAAATTATACCCTTTCTCTAAATGCGGTGAATTTCAATTAACCTACAATTTCTTTACTCTTGATAAGAGTAATACTGAAATAAAAAATATTGATACTATAAAAGAAGAATATCCTATTAATATATTTAAAAAGATATTCAATCAAGTTAATTTTAACAAAGTTAGAAATACTCTAAATAACACTCCTATCTATCTTGATTTAGCTAACGGTGCGTTTTCATCCATAGCAAAAAACTATTTTAATAGTAAAAACATAGAGTATGTTGAATTAGCTTGTGAGTTAGGTGTTAAAGAGATAAATAAAGACTGTGGCGTTGCTCTATTAGAAGATTTACCCTTTATAGTAAAAGAGTCTAAGCTTCCTTCTATTAATCGTTTATTACTCGATGGTAAAAGATTAGACTCAACTCTTTATGCTATTGTTTGTGATGGTGATGGGGATAGAGCTTTTATATTAAAATATGATAATACAAAACAATGTGTATTTGTTTTTAATGGTGATATGCTAGGTTATATTATTGCAAAGAATAATAGTAATAATAATCAAAAAGGTCAGTTCTGCTTAACAATTGAAAGTGATTATGCTCTCTCTTCTGTAATAAAAAATGAACTTGGTTGGACAACAGATGAAGTTGGTGTTGGGGACAGATATCTTATTAATTCTGTTGATGAAGATGCTTTGTTTGTAGGCTGTGAAAGATCAGGTCACGTTATTATAAAAAATGATGAATTCGATCCACCACTTTTAAGTGGTAATGGTCTTCTTACAGCATTAATTGCTCTTCAATTTGATATTAAAAAATATGATACGGGATTTAATAAGAAAATTACCTTTTACGACTTTCCTCTAGAAGATTTCTATAATGGCTCAAATATCTGGAATGAATTAAATAATAAGATATTAGAATTCGATATATTTAACTACAAAGAATTCTCATTAGATTATGAATATAATGTATTAGGGTACAAATTATTAAATAAAGAAGATAAAGAGATTGGTTTAATTTATATAAGAAAATCAGGCACTGAGCCTAAGATATCAATTTCAATATCAACATTAATAAATTATAAATTAGCTGCTGTTTTATTACTAAATACTATTAAAAAAGAGATTAATTTGAAATATAGCTTTCAAAACCATTTTGTAACCAAGAAGTAAATAATCTTTCACTTCCTCCAATTTGCATTAATTGACTTGGAGTTCTAGTGTCAAAGCTTATTTTTGAATCAAAAGGTTTTGCAAGTTTAGAATTATTTCTACAAATATCTTTAACACCATTATCAAAGATAGGAAATAATTCTACCATATTCCCACAAATGATAAATTCATCCGGATTAAAGATATCAAGTAGAACAGCTAAAGCTTCACCAAGCTTTTGCTTTGCCAATTCAATTCTTTGAACTACTTCAACTTCATTATCATTATAGCGAATTGCTAGTTGTTTTGCATATTCAAGATTTGAAAGACCATTTTCTAATAATTCTATTTCATTTAAATCATAAGCAATAGATTCAAGAGGTACAAACAACCTTAAACAACCGTAGTGGCCACATTTACACTTTCTACTATCGCCTCTAACTTTCATATGGCCTAATTCACCAGCTATTCCATCTTTACCTTTATAAAGTTGGTTATGTATCATAATACCCATTCCAACACCTTGTGTTAAAAAGATACTTATTTTACTAGTAGATGTTGTATCATTATTACCTTGAGCAAGAATAGAAAGGTTTGCATCATTTTCAACAACAACAAAATCATTATGGAAAAGATCTTGTAATATTGAAACAATATTTAATCCTTCAAAAACAGGATTTGAACAAGAGAGAACTATATTTGAATTTTCTAAAAAGACTGCAGCTATTGCACAACAAACACCAATAATAGGTGTTGAAACATCCCTCATTAAATTGTCATTAGCTTTTGATATTTTTAATAGAATATCATCTAGAGTATCATTTGATTTAATTTCAAAAGAAATTGTTTTTATTATTTCACTGTTCATATTAACAAGGCCAAGATACCCTGTTCTTAAATCATGAAGATCAATAACAATTGAATAAGCAAAATTACCATAAAAACTTAAACAAGCGGCTTTTCTACCACCGGTAGATAAAGAGTTTTCATCAATTTGAAGTAGCCCTTTGTCAACTAGAATAGTAGCTATATTTGAAGCAGAAGAAAAACTCAACCCAGTATCACTAGCTATTTGAGATTTTGTTTTTGGAATTTGATGCCTTAACATTTGTAAAATTGAAATAGCATTAGAAACTCTTATGTCCATTGTATTTGTTAGTTTTTTCAATAATTAGCCCCTCAACAATATAAAAAATACATAAATTAATAAAATATTTATTAATTATAATATATGTTATTTCTCTTTAAAATAATTAATTATAGCATATCTAAAAAACAATTAGGTATGCTACAAATTATAATAAAAATCTTTAAATTAAACCAGTCAAATATTCTGCATTTTTATGGAATATCATATGTAATTCATTATCATTCAAATTTAGAAATCTGAAGTTTTTATGTTGTTCTTCTAAATAGATATATGCGAAACCTCTTGGCATCCAACTTGAATCAGTTGAGAATATAATTCTACTTGGCCCGACGGTTTCTACAAACTTTCTTTGAACATCTTCTAAACTTAATCTATAAGACATCCATCTTATCCATTGATTAGATCCTGAAGTATCAACCCAGATATTATCTCTAGTCCACATCAATTGAAGTAAATCTTCCATATAAGTACAACCAAAATGCGGAACTATAAATTTAACATGAGGGAATTTTTTTGATACATCAGCAATAGCATATGGACTTAAGTTTATGCCAGCTGGAGTTCCACCTGCTGCCCCTAAAAGTCCAAAGTGAATTAAAACAGGTTTATCATATTTTTGACAAACTTCCCAAAGAGGATAATATTTTTTATCACTTAAATCAGTTGGTACCATAGGTCCTAGAATTTTATAGGCAATCATATTTTGTTCTTTAAAAGCTTTTTCTAAAACTTCAACTGCATTCTCACTATCAGGATGATGGTGAGCAAATCCATAGAATCTATCAGGGTACATTTTACAAATCTTTTCTAATCTGTCATTGCCTCCCCCACTTGTCCAACCAATTTTTTCTATTTGTTTAGCATCAATATCTTTTATCCATTTATCTGCCATAACAGCATCATCTTCAACGGATGGTTCTGGTTTTGGAAAATTATAGGCTTTTCTCCAAACCTCCCCATAATTTCTTGCTTCAAATCCTTCGATTCTAGCTTTACCAAAATCAACCTTTCCAAATTTTGGATAATCAGGAAAATAATCTCCTGCTACTGGAAAGTGGCAATGTAAATCAAAAACGGGTATTCCTTGAATCATATCTTTTTCTCCTTTCTTAGATTTATCCTTTAACTCCTGTTAAAGCTATTCCTTCAATAATCTGACGTTGGAAAATAATGTAAATTATTATAACTGGTATAGTTGCAACAGATGCTCCAGTCATAATCATTTCCCATTCTGTTGCAAATTCTCCATTAAATAGAGCCAAACCAACAGGGAGTGTATACATATGAATTTCACTTGAAACAATTAATGGCCATAAGAACGCATTCCAGTTACCAACAAAGCTAAATATTGCTAAAGCAGAAAGAGCAGCTTTTACTAAAGGAATTCCAATTTGAGCCCAAATAGTAAATTCATTCATACCATCAATTCTTCCTGCATCAAAAAGATCATCGGGTAAAGTATCAAAGAACTGTCTCATTAAGAATGTACCAAAACCTGTCATTAATCCTGGAAATACAATTCCCCAATAAGTATCAACCCAATTCAATTTAGAAGAAATTAAATACCATGGGATAACAAGCATTTCAGTAGGAATCATCATTGTTGATAGAACTAAAATAAAAATTAACTTTTTCCCTCTAAAATTATGCTTTGCAAAAGTATAGCCCATTAAAGAGTCAAAAAATAATATTGAACAAGTAACAATGGTACCAGCAATAAATGAATTTAAAAACCAACGAACAAAATAACTACTTGAAAATAATCTAGTATAGTTTGCAATTGAAGGGCTTTTAACCAATAAAGATAAACTATAAACTTCTCTACCTTGTTTAATTGAAGTACTAAGCATCCATACAAATGGGAATAGCATTAATAAACCAAAAACAAACAATATTACATATCTAATTTTATCACTAACTTTATTATTTTTCATTTCTAGTTACCCTCATTTGTATCAGCGTAATTAAGAGTATTATCAAAAATAATATTACAGTTAATGCTGAAGCATATCCCATATCAAAACTTCTAAAGGCTGTATCATAAATATATAATACAAGAGGTTTTGCAGAATTTAATGGGCCACCTCCAGAGGAACGTGTCATATTAACAACTTGAGTAAAAATTCTTAAAAATCTAATTGTTCCGGTAATTAAAAGAAATATAAATGAATTTCTAAGCAAAGGAAGAGTGATATATCTAAGTACATTAAAAGAAGAAGCTCCATCAATTTCAGCTGCTTCATAATATTGCTTTGAAATACCTTTTAATCCAGCCATAAAAATAATCATCTGGAAACCTACACCACTCCAAATTGTTGCAGCTAAAATACAACCCTTTGACTGTTGAACAGAATTAAGAAATTCTTGCATAGGGAAACCCATAGACATTAAGATATTATTAAAGACACCAATTGGTGCAGGTTGGAAAAGCCATCTCCAAACCCAAGCCACTGCTACCATAGAAGTAATATAAGGCATGAAATAAACAGTTTTAAATAAACCACTACCAATTTTAACTTTATCGATATTATAAGCTAAGACAAAACCAATAAAGATACTTATAGGCAGTCCATAAAGAACATAATAAAAAGTATTTGATAAAGTCTTGTAAAATATTTTATCTGAAAATAACTTCTTATAATTACTTAAACCAATCCAGTTAGCACTGGAGCTAATAATATCCCAATCAGTGAAAGAGAGATAAAAAGCATAAATAGTTGGAAGAAATCTTACTAAGAGGTAAAAGATAACAGGAACAAGAATAAACAAATAAGCCCATTTCTCTTTTTCTCTTGCTAAAGTACCCTTCGGTATTCTATTTTTCATATGTTAACATCCTATTTATATAAAGTTACTAAATATATAGCAGGAGATATCTCCTGCTATAAATATTAACATACTATTTGTTACTAAAGTATTTATCGATAACAGCTTGTTCTTCTTTTGCACAGATATCAACAGATTCTTTAACATCCATACCTTCTAAAACAATTCTATTATATGCATCAAACATTGCACTCTTTTGAGCAGATTCATCATAGAATACTGTTGCATGAGCATATTCTAAGCCTCTTACAAAAGGACCATATTTAGGATCATTAGCAATTTCTTGTGATAGACCTAATTCTTGATTTGCTGGTAATTCACCAATTGCAGCTAACCAACGTTTCATTACATCTTCACTTGTTAAGAATTTTAAGAACTTCTTAGAAGCTTCTAATTCTTTACCTTCAGTAAAGCTAGTAATACCATTTGCCCAGAAGGAAGCAAAGTTTGATTGAATACCATTCATTGTAGGAAGTTCAGCTGTTCCATAATTTAATTCTTTAACACTATCAAGTGTACCTAAAGCAAAAGAACCACTTACGAACATAGCACAAGTTCCTGCTTTAAATGCAGTTCTATCATCTTCCATAAATCCTTGACGACCAGTTTTTTGAACTAATTCTAAATCAGTTACAAATTTCATTGCATCATAACCAGCTTGGTTATTATAAAGGACTTTTGTTGAATCTTCATTATAAGGAGCTGTTCCCATTTGTCTATTTAGTACTTCTCTAATTACATGGTGGAATTGGTTATCTAAGTTAACACCTAAACCAATTTGTAAGAAATTACCATTTTTATCAAATTTTGATAGATCCATACCCATCTTTACAGCTTCGTCCCAAGTTTTAGGAGCTTCACTATAACCACCTTCAGCTAATAAGTCTTTGTTATAGAACATAGCTAAAGATCTAACTGCTGTTGGTAGAGCGTAATAACTACCATCAAATTTAGCAGCTTTAACTAAAGGGAAAAATTCACTTTCAATTTTAGCTGGAGTAAAATCATCTCCACTTAATGGTTGTAAATAACCAGCTGAAACATAAGTTGGAAGCCATCCATAATACAAGTTAATTACGTTTGGTCCTTTTCCACTAGGAACAGATGCTGCAACTTTTGTATTGTAATCTGCATAAGGGAAAGTTTGTTGAGTAACTTTAATATCTGGATTAGCAGCTTCAAATTCACTAATTAATTCATCCATGAGATTTTTCTTAGTTTCATAAAAATACTGCCAATAAACTATTTCAGTAACTCCATCCTCTTTTACTTCTTTTTCTCCATTTGCAAAAATAGGTGCCAAATTAAATATTAATAAACATCCTAATACAATCGCAAAAATTCTTTTCTTCATACAAAAACCTCCGTTTAATTTTCATACAATAATGTATAAAAATCATTTTGTTATACTTATTATAAGACTTATCATAAGTTTGTCAAGAAAATAATTAACTTGAAACAACTATGAAAATTACTCTTATTTTTAACCGACTAATTTTTCTCTTTTTTTATTTGTTTTATTTGAAAAATCTAATACTGATATTAGAATTGATAAAACAACCAATAACAGACATATTACTGATATTACATTAGGAGTATCCCCATCTATAAATAGCCAACTTAATAAAGCTCCCATAGCTGGTATTAAAAAATTCCAAATACTAATATCGTTTAAACTAACTCCTTCATGAGTTACAATAGTATTCCATAAACAGCTACCTCCAGCTGTTATGAAAGATAAATAAATAAGAGAAAAAATTAACTTTGAACTTATTTCATTATAATTTACTTTTTCATCTAAGAAAAAGGATAATATTATTATTAAAACTCCTCCTATTAAATTAATTACAACATTAACATCTAATATTTGATTGATGTTAACCCTCTTTTTCATCATCACAGTACCAAAAGCATTAGCAAAATTACTCAAAACTAATAAAACTATTCCAATAATAAATGTATTGTTTATTACATCTGTATTAGAAGTTTTAGATAAGGAAAGTATTACTACTCCTAAAAGGCCTAAGCCTAGACTCAATAAACTCTTCTTTGTCAAATTTTCATCTTTTATAAATAATGTAGCAACTATTACTATAAAAGCAGGAGAACTCCCTTTTAACATCGCAACATAAGAACCTGGTAAATAATTCAATCCAATATTATATATTGTAAATCCAATAAAAGGATTTACTAAAGCTAATAATATTATATACCCTAAATTCCCTTTAAGGGATTTAAAAGGATTTCTTCTTATAAAGATATAAATCATTAAAGCTGCTATTAAACATCTAAGACCTGCAAGCATTATTGGAGGGAAAACTTCTAAACATATCTTTCCAAAGAGGAAAGCTGTACTCCAAATTAAATTTGCACTAATGGCATAGATTAAGATTTTCTTTCCACTCATTATAGTTTCCCTTAATTTAATCTTTATAAATGAATATAAAATATATATTTTAAAAAATATAATACTAATAATTAATAACATGAAAATCATTATTGTTAATCTCAAAGAGCATTAATATAAGGAACTTATCAAGTTCCTTATATTAACAAACTAACAATAATAAACTAATTCTCTATTTTAAAACTTCTAATGCAGCCTTTAAATTATCTTCACAGAACTTTCTTCTTGAAGGAGCAACTTCATGTTCTCCTGGATTCCATTTACTAAACCAGTATCCAATTCTTCCATCTGAGTTGTGTGATAATAATAAATGATGCCAAGCTTTTTTAATAAGAAGAGGATCTCTCTTTTCTTCTTCAGCTTTAAGAATTGCATCTCTTACTTCAATTGTTAAATCCCATATAGGTTTAGCAGCACCTTCTGTAAAAGTTTCTATTTTAGTATTACCTAAGAAATCTTCTAATTTAATTGTATGATAATTATCTTGTGCTTCTAGAACATCTTCAATCCATACTGGTTGAACAAAGTCTAATGCACTTAGTTTTGATAAGAATTCTTCTAATACTTCATATGTTTTATCAAAACCACTATTAAAGAAATCAATAAATACAGTTTCTCCATCTCTTTTGAATAATAAGAACTTATCTGGATGTTCAACATGGAATTTCTTAATCCCATCAATTACTGTATCAACAGGTAATAAACCTTTCATCATTAATTTCAAGAATCTAGCAGGACAATCAGGTAATTCATATGCTGCAGCTACAGCTTTAAGAGTATTACCTTCTCCAATATCTAAGATACATGGTTGATAAGGATCATCTTCAATATTAGCTTCTTTATAACTTTTCTCAACTTGAGATGCTAAGGTTATAATCCAATCTATTCCATTATTATGTAAAACAGAAGCCATTTCTTTACTGTAAGCAAATTCAGGTGGTAAGAATCCTTTAGTATCTTCTTTTAATTTAGCTTTATCATATTCTTTACCAACTTTTACTTGTTGATCAAATTCTTCTTTTATTAATAATTGAGGAATTGGATGAGTATAAGTATATGTTCCAAGTTTTATTACTTTATCTTTTGCTTCAATAATTTTATTTAAAAAAGCTTTATCTTCTTTTTCAATTATTTCTGAACTGTAACCAGAAACAAACCAGTTAGCTTTCATATTATATTTTTCAAATAATTCTAATAATGGTTTATAACCTTTATCAATTATTTGTTTTTCTTCTCCAACTTCAATTTCGCATCTTTGAATATTTAAATTAAATGCAAATCCAACTTTTAGCATTAAGTGCCCTCCAAAGTATTAATCTTTTACTTATTATAAGTCTTTTAATAAGTTTGTCAAGAAAGAATTCTATAAATTTTTTAGAATTAATAATTCCAAAAATATTTAACTAATTTTTATAAATAATTGATTTGGTTAAAGAATAGTCTCCATCAAACGATCGACATACTAAACATAAGGAACATTAAAGAGTAGTTTTAATCATGGAGGGATCCATGAAGAAAAAGAAAAAATATACAAAATATGAGAAACTGCATTTTCTACATGATTATAAAGAATCAGGCTTAAATTTAAGTGAATATTGCACTAGAAATAAAATTAATTATTATGAGATGAGGGCTTGGTTAGCAAATTATAAGAACAAAGTTAACGATGCTGGAACTTTATTAGAAACAAGAAAAAATAATTCAAATTTGAGTGTAAATAGAAATACAAGTATCAATAATGCATAATCCACTACACTTGGACACCGTTATTCCATCATTTGGACAACGTTATGTTCATTCGGACAAATTAAATTTCTATGTTTAATCTTAACAAATTGTTAACATTCCGTCTTTCCTTTTTCAATCATATTTTACATTTATTTATAATTTTTTAGTTGTTTTTCTCCTAATTGTTCTCT
>RZYO01000336.1 GCA_009930325.1 Spirochaetia bacterium
GATTCAGGTCTTGGTGGAAATATTTATATAGATGATCACGTTATGAGGGTTGATGCTAATATATATGCTGAAGGTTCTATAGATACTGGAGAATCTAATTATCAATTATTAGTTAATGGTCTTATGATGGCTTCTGATTTTGATTTTTTAAGAAAGAAGGGATTTATAACTGGTGGATCTGAAAGAGTTGTTTATGATGGTAGAATTTTGGTTAATACTCCTCCTGGAATGCAAGATATTGCAGCTTCTTTACCTACTTGGGATATAATAATGGCTGATTAAAGGTAAAATAATTAGCACTTGTGTATAAACTTATTTACTATAACTTTTAAATAAAGTAATATAAATTAAAATCCGCTATCGTGCTATTTTAAAACAAAAATAAAATTCGTCTTATTCTAGATAAAAGACGAATTTTTTTATTTCATGGTATAATATTTATAGTAATTTATAAATAATTTTTTTATGAATCTTGATAGTATTTTAATAAAGGCTTACGAAAAGAATGCTTCCGATGTTCATCTTGTATGCGGAGAAAAGCCTATTTTTAGAATTGATGGTGAATTAACAACTCAAGAAGATTTTGATTCTTTGACTAAAGAATATATCATTGAACTTTTTTCTGGAACTTTTTCTAAAATTGAAATGGAAAAATTTAATGATGAAAAAGAGCTTGATACTTCTTATGAAATAAAAAATATTACTAGATTTAGAATAAATTTATATTGGGAAAGAGATAACCCATCTTTTGTTGCTAGAGTTATAGCAAAAAAAATTCCTACCATGGAAGAAATAATGATGCCAAAAATTGCTTATGATCTAATAAATAAAAAACAGGGTTTAATTCTTGTTACAGGTCCTACTGGTTGTGGTAAATCTACTACACTTGCTAGTATGATCAATGAAATAAATGAAAATAGAAAATGTAATATTATTACATTAGAAGATCCTATTGAATTTTTATATGAAAATAAAAAAAGTATTATAACTCAAAGGCAAATAGGTTTTGATACAAAAAGTTATAAAAATGCTTTAAAACATGTTTTAAGGGAAGATCCTGATGTTATTATGGTTGGAGAAATGAGAGATTTAGAAGCTATTTCTGCTACAATAACTCTTGCTGAAACTGGGCATTTAGTTTTTGCTACTTTGCATACTATTAGCTCTTCTCAAACTATAGATAGAATTGTGGATGTTTTTCCTAATTATCAACAGACTCAAATTAGAATGCAACTTTCTATGGTTCTACTTAGTACAATCTCTCAAAGATTGGTTCCAAAAATTGGTGGAGGCAGAATTGCTGCAAGAGAAGTTTTAATAAACAATAGTGCTATTTCTAGTTTGATTAGGGAAAATAAAATTGCTCAAATAAAGTCTATTATACAAACTTCTTCTTCTGATGGAATGTTTACCATGAATCAAAGTCTTGAAAGTTTATATAATTCAAGCGTTATATCTTCTGAAAACTATAAGGCTAGATTAGTTTAGTTTTTATTATGTTTAATAATAA
>RZYO01000337.1 GCA_009930325.1 Spirochaetia bacterium
CCACTAATGTTAGAAGAAGACCTTTTTTATTCATTTTATTCTTTTAAAAAATTAGACCCTAAAATTGAAGATATTATATCAGATATAGAATCATTAGAAATGCAAAAAATAGAAGATACAATAAAAGATGAATTAATAGATAAATATCTTGTAAAAGGAGAAAAAATTATAATTGATTATGCTAAAAAAAATGATTATGATGGTGTTATATTTGGAAATGGGGAAACTATTATAAAAATATCTGATAAAGCAGTAAAGAAAAAAACGACTACTAAAAAATAATTAAAAATTGTATAATAAACATATGGATATACTAGAAGAAGCAAAATTAAAAAAAATATCATCAATAGACAGATCAATGTCTAGAATTATTGAACTTGTTCAAAAGAACGAGGAAGATGATAATATCCAAAAAATGGAAGAAATACTAGTGGAAATTAATGAAAGAATAGAAAGAAAAAAGAAAATACAGCAAGAAAGAACTGAAGCTATAATAGATGCTATAAACTCTATAAAAGAGGGTGAAAAAGGTGAACAGGGAGAACAAGGTGAACAAGGTGAAAGAGGATTAGACGGGTTAAATGGAAAAGATGGAAAAGATGGGAAAGACGGAAAAGACGGAAAAGACGGAAAAAATGGTATTGATGGTAAAAACGGTAGAGTAGAAATGGAAGAAATTAAAAAGCTTATATTAGAAAGCCTACCTAAAGATGATATAGAAAAATTGGCAGAAAAAATAGCAAAAGTATTCAGAGAAAAAAAGCTATTACAGACAACAGATATAAAGAATTTAATGGAAAATTTAAGAAAAGAAAGACAAGACCCAACCAAAGGTGCTATAGACCAAAGGTGGCATGGATCAGGTTATAGACAAATAGTTTATGGGGAAATACCTAGCGGAAGTATAGATGGAACGAATAAAGTATTTACATTAGACCATGCACCTAAAACAAATACTTTGATGTTAGTATTAAATGGATCAATACAAACTGAAAATGTTGACTATACATTGTCAGGAGTTACGATCACATTTACATTAATACCACAAAATATAGAAGATGCAGTGTTGAGGGCAATATATTATGAATTTTAACCTTAATTAAATGGCAACTATTTTACATACAAAGCAAGGTGGGACTGGGACTGCAACTGTTCCAGATGAGGGGCAAGTTTTAGTTGCGGATACAAATGGGAATTACCAACCTAGTAGTAGTCTAGATATATTAAAAATTTCTAAACTATATACTCCAGATGGAACTAATGCTTTTGTTTATACAGATAATGACAAAAATTTACATATAAATGGTAACATATACGCTATATATGATATACACGCAGAAGAAGTTTGGTCAGAAAATGAATTTATAAAACTAAGAGATGGTGCTACAACTGCTATTCCAGCAGGTGAAATATCAGGTATAGAAGTTTTAAAATATGATGGAACTAATAGCCTTGTATTCGGAACAGATAGCGACGGATATTTTAAAGTAGGTGAAACAGGT
>RZYO01000338.1 GCA_009930325.1 Spirochaetia bacterium
TTATATATTTCTTCTTCTAAAAATAAATCAGTTATATCTTTTTCCACACTATATTCAACATCTCTATATGTAATTACATCAAATTCATCTTTTTCAGCTAACTCTGCCACTATTTTCCATTGCATTTTTACTTGTAATAACTGTTCTATTGGAAAAGTTACAACCATTTTAGCATTATTAGTTGATAATATTTCAGGAGTAATTGGTTTTAATGTTTGCCAATTTTCCCAACTTAAATTATAAGCATCATTGATTATGTTCTTATTTGCTGGATAAACATTATCAACCATTGTTTCATAATTCTTTGCATAATTTTCATAAGATTGTATTGTTCTTTTAGAAACTAATCCACTATTACTTAATGTTTTAATTTCTGGAGTTGCTATTAAACTTCTTGCTCCTAAAGTAATAATTCCATCTCTAATTTCAATTATTTCAATTCTATGTTTAACTATGGATAACATCTCATCTAATACTTCTCTTAATGTAGTCATTTCATTAAAAAAGAAATCTTCACCATCAACTTCATATAATAAATCTGCTTCAGTGTTTGAAAACGGATTTTTAAAAACAAACTTTCTTGTTTCATCGTTTCTTCTTAATACTGCTTTATCTATGGCTCTTAACATTTGAGTTTGTAACCATAAGTTTTTATTAGTAAATGCACAAGGTGGAACAATAAATCTTTCTAATATTTTTGTTAATTCAATACATAAAATAGTTATTTTATATTTAACAGGTTTTTTCATTGCTATTGAACCATCAATAGTTCCTATTAACCACTGTCTATTATCTACTTCTAATATATCACTTACTTTAATTTCTATTTCTTCTTTAAAATAAAATGTATAAGTTATACTATCAAAATTATCTGGTGTAAAATTATCTTTTGCAACATAGCCATGTTCTAAACTAATTTTATTAGTAATATCTGTATTATTTAATTTAACAATCATAATCGGCTTCCACCTTGAGTAAGTCCTAATCTTTCCATTTGTATATTAGATGCAACTCTACTTTTAGAAATGTCAATGCCTCTTGTTAATGTTTTAATTCCTATACTAGTTCCAGCTGCTAAAACTCCAGCCCAACCTGTAGTGGTTAAAGTAACCAAACCTAACATTTCAATTCCTGCTGATATTTTTTCTTGCCCTAAATAATCCCCCGTTAAACTTCCATAATTTGATAAACCATAGTTAAGTGCTTGTTTCCCTAAATACACTATACCTATATTTATTGCTTTTTTCCTTCCACCAGCTTCTACTGTTCCTGCTTTTGTTGTGCTTTGAGCTTGAGTGCCACCATTTTGATTATATACTTTTTCACTAGGAGCTGATGTTTCACCATCTTTTGTTATATGAACTTTATACCCTTTATAACTCATTTTAATTCAACTCCTCTTTAATCATTAATGTGAAATCAATAATATTATCGCCACTTTCGTTATCATATAAAATAATTGCTTGTGTTACAGTGCAATTTATTGATA
>RZYO01000140.1 GCA_009930325.1 Spirochaetia bacterium
TTGCATTAGTAATTGCAACTATATACTTTGCAATATTTATTGCAACCAATTGACCTATAAAAAAAGTAGAGGGGGGCGCATTTAATAATTCAAGTGATTAATTGAAGTATGGCAGTATACATTAAATCAATTTAATTGACAAATCACTACAAATAGTGTTTTAATTTTAAAATCATGGATAGAAATTTACCTTCAAATTACAAAATTCTTCATGAAATTTGGTTAAACCCAGGACAAAGTCGGGTACAAATTTCAAAAAAATTAAATATTGATAAATCTACAGTCTCTTTAATTATCAATAAAATGCTTGAAAATAAAATTGTTGAAGAAAATTGTGATTATGAAAATAATATCCAAGGAGTTGTTGGAAGGCGGCCAATACAACTTAAGGTTGATGGCACATTTGGATATATCTTAGGTTTAGCAATTGAACACCATAGTTATAAAGTAGCTATTGTAGATTTTTCAGGGAAAATTCTTTTTTCAGAAGAAAAAGATGAAATAATTACACAATATAACTTAAAACCAATTATTGAAATGCTGTATTGGAAATATTTAGAATTACTTAAAAATATTCCAGGACATTTTTTAGGAATTGGAATCGGAGTTGGTGGACTTATTGACCACAATAATGGAACAATTATTTATTCTGTACCTCTAGAAATAGAAAAACCAAATAATATTATTGAAAGTATAAGAAAAAGTATTCCAATTCCAGTATTCATTGAAAACAATTCTAATTGTGGTGCTATTACTGAATTAGTCTTTCGAAAAAATAGAAAGATAGCTCCAAAAAATCTTTTATTCTTATTTATTGAATTCAAGCATTCCCTATATTCTGATTTAGGACATGGAAGAATTGGTATTGGATTAGGTTTAGTATTAGATGGGAAAATTCATTATGGCAGTAATTCTTTTGCCGGTGAATTTAAAAGTATTTATTGCAAAAATCAAGAACATTTTAAACAACTTTCTCAAGAAAAATATAATTTAGATAAGTTACTAGAAGATACCAATATGATGCAAAAAGTAGTAAAAGAAATTGCTCAAAATATTGGATTTTTAGTTAACATTTTAGATATTATGGAAATTGTTGTAGGCGGTGATATTGAGAATATCAGTTCTGATATATGCAATGAAATAGAACTAGCAATAAAAGAAAACTGGAAATTCCCTATCTCAAAAAAAATCAATGTTCACTATTCTTCACTAGGCCCAGAAACAGTAGCCTGTGGAGCAGCTGGAAACCTAATAAATAATCTGTTTTTAAATAAAACATTACCTCTCTAAAAAATACTTTCTCTCTCAATAAAGATAAAAAATCATTTTTGAGGAGGATAAAATGAAAAAATTTAAAAGTACTTTTTTAACACTAGTATTTTTGTCACTTATTATTGGAAGTTGCTTTGCTCAAGGTAACAAAGAGGACGCAGCTACTTTAGAAGATAAAATATCTCTTAAAGTATTAAATTATTATGATACAA
Source organism: Spirochaetia bacterium (assembly GCA_009930325.1). Lineage (GTDB taxonomy): Bacteria > Spirochaetota > Spirochaetia > Sphaerochaetales > Sphaerochaetaceae > Pleomorphochaeta. The sequence goes on from RZYO01000140.1 coordinate 1,485, forward strand.
CAGAGCCTGGATATGAAAAGGAAAGGCAAATTTGGCAAAATTTTAGGGATAACAACCCTGATATTGAATTAATCACAGAGGATTTATGTAATGAGGCTTTCCACCAAAAAGTATCAGCATATATAGCAAGTGGAAATTTACCTGATGTAATGTATATGTACCCTTCTGGAAGATCTGAAGCTTTACATAAAAATAAATTAGTAAAAGATTTAGCTCCTCTTTTAGGAGAAGAATTTTTATCTAACTTTGTTTCCACCACACTTGATGTAAAGACTCAAAGTTCAGGATACTTAGCCGAATTACCTCAATCAATATGTTATTCAACAGTTGTTTATACTAATAAAGGGTTATTAGATAGTCTTAACTTAGAAGTTCCAAAAACATATGAAGAGTTAAAAGCTTTAGTCCCTATATTAAGAGCTCATGGCATACAAACAGTATTAATGGCAAACAAAGATGACTGGGTAATGCAATCTTGTTTATTTTCAACAATAGCTGGTAGATATGTTGGAACAAAATGGTTTGATGATGTAAAAGCAGGAAAAGTAAAATTTACAGATCCTGAATTTGTAAATGCATTAAAAATGTTGGAAACCATGTATAATGATAATGTTATTTCAAGGAACACTATTCAAATAGCTTACGGAGAGGCTCCTGGGTTATTTGCAAGTGGTAAAGCAGCTTTCTACATTGATGGTGATTGGAAGCAATCTGCCTTTTTAACAAACGAAACAACTGGAGAAGCATTAATACCACCTGAAAAACAAAAAAATGAATTAGAATTAATTGCTTTACCTGCATTACCAGGTGAAAAATTCCCCGGAGTAGTATCAGCAACATTAGGTTGTGGTTTTGGTATCTCTTCAGCGATTCCAGATGGAAGTGAAAAAGAAAAAGCCGCAGTAAAATTAATTAAATATTTGTATTCAACTGAAGTACAACAGCAATACCTTGATATCGGAAGATATGTACCTTCAAGAAAAGATGTATCTGCTGATAATGTTGAACCGATAATTAAAAAGATGATGAAATACTATTCTCAATCAAATAGTACTTGTTATGTACTTGATTCAGCTTTAGATCCTTCTGTTTACACTGTATTAAATAAAGTTCTACAAGAAATTGGAATGGGTGTAAAAACTCCAAATCAAGCTGCTATCGAAATTCAAAATGCTATGGATACTTTTCTAAATAATAAATAATCAATTTTAACACCCGAAGATAAATTTCGGGTGTTAATACAAAATGGAGTAGAAATGTTAGATAAAACAAAAGAAGAAAAAAAAGCCTACAGGCGATTTGTCATGCCCTCATTTATTATTTTTATTTTTGTAATGACTTTTCCAATACTTATTTCATTAATCTTATCTCTAAGTAATTTTTCGGGAGGAAAAATGTTTGGGGGAGATTCTTGGAAAATTACTGGCTTTAAAAATTATATTTTTTTATTTAAAGACTCATATTTTTGGAATGCACTAACAAACAATATTTATCTAGTATTAATTTCTGTTTTCGGACAGCTCCCATTAGGTTTAGTGTTGGCATATTTAATCTATAGAAAAACAGTAAAAAGTGGTGATTTTTGGCAAGGTATTTTATATGTCCCATCTGTAATATCAGTAATTGTAATTGGAATAATGTGGAACCTAATTTTTTCACCATATGGTCCGGTGTCACAAATAATAAATAATTTTAATTCAATTTCATTTTCAAAAGAAATATATACGGTTCTTAAAGCAAATCTAAATACTGATGGAACTTTAAATATCAGTTCCAATCTAATTAATAGTATAATTAGTATTAACCCAAAATCTGCCTCAATTCTGGGAAACCCAGTTGAAGTTTTACAAACATTCTTCAGTACAATTAATACAAATAATTTAGAAGAAATTAGAAACTTATTAACTAACTTACTTTGCCCAAAATGGACAGCTTCTTTCTTAAATGAAAGAGGAATATCAATGCTACCAATATTATTTGTAACTTTGTGGTGCTGGACAGGGATGTATTTAATTTTATTTTTAGCAAATATGCAAAAGATTGATCCACAAACTCTAGATGCGGCCCAAATTGACGGAGCAAAAGAAAGCACTATATTATTCAAAATTATACTACCAGAATTATCAGGTTCAATTCTAAATTCAGCAATTCTATGTATATCAGGTTCTTTAAGTACTTTTGATTTAATATATGCAATGACTGGTGGAGGTCCAGCTCGAATAACTCAAGTTTTATCTATTTACATGTATGAGAAAGCTTTTACTGGAACACCAAATTATCCATTATCTAATGCAATTTCAATAATGATGGTTATATTTAGTTTAATATTAATTGAAATAACTAAACTTATACAAAACAAAGTGGAGAAAAACTAATGAAATTCAAAAATCAAAATAGAATCTATGGAATTTTAGGAAAAACTTTAGCTTATATAGTTATGGTATTATTTGCATTTATGGCAATTACTCCCATACTGTGGTTAATAATTAATTCTTTCAAATCTACAATTGAATTTCAAACAGATATGGTTGGATTTCCAAAAAAATGGATAATTTCAAATTATAAACAAGCTTGGGAAATTGGCAAATTCAATATTTTATTTATTAATTCAATTCTATATACTATTATTTCTGTTGGACTAGCAACTATTTTATCACTAAACACAGGGTTTGCTTTTTCAAAAATTAAATCAAAAGCAACAAAACCTCTACACACGATTCTTATTCTAGGGATATTAATTTCAACTCAAACTTTAATGGTTCCCATATTTATTCAATTTTCTCAAATTGATATAAATATAGGTCAATTATTTGAATCTTTTGGAATTATGAAAGCAAGCAATTTCCACCTATTTTATAACTCGAGAGTTGGTGTAATATTAGTATATATTGGATCAATTTTACCTATTGGAATATACCTAAGTTATGAATATATAAAAGGGATTCCAATAGAAATGGTTGAAGCGAGCCGAATTGATGGGGCTACTTATTACCAAATTTTTTATTCAATTATTTTCCCAATGACAACTCCAATAATGATTACTATATTTTTATTGAAAATTCCTCAAATCTGGAATGAGTTCGCTATAATTAATATCCTTGTGACAAAATTGAATCTTCAATCATTACCACTAGGTATTTATAAATTTTCAGGAACTTTTGCAACTGATTATGGGAAACAATTTGCTGCGTTAGTAATTGGATTATTGCCAATGCTATTATTTTATTTAATATTTAGACGACAAATTACTAAAAGTATTGGAGAAGGAGCTGTAAAAGGGTAAAGTGAAAATTTATATAATCGTAAAATTTTTGTTTATTAACCATTAAATAGCAACTTATTTTACTTCATCAAGTTTTCATTACGCTGTTTGGCAAGTTTTTATTACGCTGTTTGGCAAGTTTTTATTACGCTGTTTGGCAAGTTTTCATTACGCTGTTTGGCAAGTTTTCATTACGCTATTTGGCAAGTTTTTATTACGCTGTTTGGCAAGTTTTTATTATGATGTTTGGCAAGTTTTAAACAGAAAAAATATATTATGCATTAATCATTTTTTTTAAAATACTTCTACATCTATAAGATGGAGTAAATTTCCATTTATTAAAATAATTTGAGAATGGAAAAGTAAATGATCTAGAAGTGCATTTGAAGTGCAAAATCTTTAAATACTTTATTTATTCCATATCAAATCAATATAAAAAATCTCTTACAAAAGAATTTTAAATTCAAATATAAGAGATTTATTTATAAAAACTAAGTATGTTTTACCACAATCTAATTTCACCACCAGCGAATAAATATAAACCAGGAGTATCATCAAATCTAAATCCTGTATAAACTCTAAAGTTATTATTAATTAAATAATATCCTGCAGCTGAAAGATCAAATGAGAAAGGAGAGGTAGCTCCAATACTATAACCAACATCTGCTATAGCTTCAGCCCACCATCTATAATCATCTGGTAAGTATACAGCTCTACCTTGTGCACTCAAATTAAATGAAGCAGTACTATTTAAAACATAAGAAACCCTAAATTGAGCATTAGCATCATAATAAAGCATATCATTCATTAAGAACCCACCAATTGCTCCTTTTGGCCCTGCATCAATTGAAAAAGCAGAAGCACTGCTATTATATTCAGCATTAGCTGATATTAATGCGGTCCAGCCACTTATCATACCAATAAATTTTGCTCTTTCATAATCATATCTTTGAGAACCCCAAGTATCTAATATTAGGACATCTAGAGCTCTATCGCTAATTCCCATAGCATCAGCTAATTGTTGATAATAATCTTTATATAATGAAGTTGAATCATCATTAAATTTATTAAAAATCTCTCCAGATTTCTGGAAAACAGAAACAACAGCCTCAACGTTTTCAACAGTTGGAGTAACTCCTAAATGTTCCATCATTTTTTTTGCTCGATAAACATTAGAAATTGAATACGTTCTTCCAACTCCTATTGCAGCTTCAGGTAATAAATTAAAGGAAAGTGTAGAAAAAGTAGTTGTAACATTTGCACTACCACCAGCATACCAAAATCCTGGCATTCCACTTATATCTAAATCAAAAGAGGAGTAACCTCCATTAGCACTTGCAAACACTCTGTTTTGAACTGTACCAAATTGAAAATTTCCATTAGCAGAAAGACTTAATTCATCAATACTTGTTTGATTATATAATTGATAAGCAGCATTAGCTTTTGCATCAATATCAAATGAACCAGTTGCTGCGGATACTTCAAGTACATTTTGACTATAATTTAATTGCCAAGAATTACCTCCGACACTTCCTAAGCCTCCATTAACAATAAGTGTTGTATAGCTTTCAGGAACTATTAAATCATAGATTTTGCTATATTCATCTGCAAAAACAGTTTGAATAAACATCGATAATATTAATACAACACAACAAATTTTTTTCATAGTACCTCCTAACCATAAAAAGCCTAAATATTAAACATCACCATTTCATAATAATTATTATACTATGAAAATTATCCATTTGTAAAAACTTTTTCTCATAAAGTTATGATTATGGAAAACAAACTATATTTTTTTTAACCTTAATTATTATTCAATATTATAATTATCATTCAACTCTATTTTATTTGCACTAGAATTTACTCTTATTTCAAACTCACACTTTTCCAAGACCCAATCATGTTTTTCAACACTATAATATTTAAATGCATCCTCATCTAATTCAATTGCAACACTCTTTTTCTCATTTACTTTGAGCGTTATTTTCTCAAACCCTTTTAGTTCTTCTTCAACTCTAAAAACACAACTTTTAATGCAATGAACAAATACAAAAGCCGTTTCTTTAGCCTCTACATCTCCAGTATTTTCTATATCAAAATTTACAATAACTTTGTTAGTTTCTTTGTTAATTGAAAGATTTGAATATTTAAAAGTTGAATAACTTAGTCCATAGCCAAAATCAAATTCAACTTTTTTATTATTAGTTCTAAAGTCTCTATAACCTACTAATAGTCCTTCTTTATAATGAATTTTTTCAACTTTCCTTATATTAGGATTACCTTGACCTTTTGAAACTCTTTTAAGAGAAAATTTATTATAATCAGAATAATAATTCTCATTACTTAAATAATCTTTAAATTTTTTAGCAATTGTAAATGGAAGTTTTCCACTTGGACTTACTTTGTTAAATATTATGGCCATTCGTCATTTAGTGTGGGTCATCAGCTATCCCAATGTTACGTAGGGTAGATCAAGACCGGCACTTTGAAGGTAAATCATATCTCTAAAAT
>RZYO01000141.1 GCA_009930325.1 Spirochaetia bacterium
ACACTATAATAAATAGTGATAATATTAATAAAGAATTAGTTGTAAACTACTTCGGATGCAGTAATCACTGAAGTGTTAACTATTTGGGGTGCAGACCAATATTTATATATGAATAATGATAATATAAATTATATTCCCCAATAGCTTTTTCTAAATTTGTTTTTTTTAGTTATAAGTTGTATTTCTGTTGAAATATCATTATTTGAATGAAAAACCTTATTTACTTTATTAAATTTTGAAATTTGGAGAAATAATTTAATACTATACCCAACTTTTTCTTTTAAAGAGTATTATTTGCATAATCGAAACAAATACTAATATCAAACAGACAAAGATAAAAGCATAAGGGTTGTTTGCTCCAGGTATGCCGGCAACATTTATTCCAAGTAAACCGGTAATTAAACCTAAAGGAAGAAATATTACTGTTACAATTGAAAGTAAGTACATAGTTCTATTCATTTTGCTTGAGAGTTGACTCTCTAGTTCATCTTGAACTACAGCTGCTCTTTCTCTAGACGCATCTAAATCTTCAATGTATCTTATTAATATATCGGTTGTTTCTCTAAGTTCTGCTAAATCTGTAAAATCTAGCAGGGTAGTAGTTTCTTTTTGTAATCTATTAAATACGTCTAGCTGGGGGAAAAGATAACGTCTAAGTCTAATGATTTGTCTTCTTAAATCACTAATAGTAGATCTAACTGGAGTTTCTGGTTTCTCAAAAATAGATTCTTCAAGCTCATCAACTTGTTCAGAGATATTATTGATTGATTGAGACATTCTAAGAGTAAGTTTTCTCGTAATTTGGGATATAAATTCACCTTCTGTTTTTGGACCTTTCCCATTTAAAATAGAAAACTTTAAATCTTCAATTGCCATGACTTTTCGTCGCCAAATTGAAATAATTCTATTTGGTTCTATCCACAATCTTAAAGATACCATATCATCAGGATCAGCACCTGGGTTTAAATTTATACCTCTTAGAATAATTAAGTATCCATTGTCATGGATAAAAGTTCTTGGTCTAGTATCTTCAGCAAGAAGAGCATCAATGACAAAAGAATCTATGTTACTATCTTCTTTTAGCCAATTATGATTTTCCTTAATATTATAATTTAGGTTTATCCATAATATTCCATCTTCATTATTTAAATTATTTATATCTTCCCATTTAATTTCTTTAGAGTTACCATCTTCTTTTATTAATATAGTAGTAATGTCATTATCCATATTATTTATACTCCTTAATTATTATGTTGTTAGTCTATAATTAATAATATGTAATGATATATAAGATTATGCAAGATAAATGTTTATATAGGGAAGGAATAAAAAAAACCGTTTATCTGAAAAATCAATTTCAAATAAACGGTTCTAATAAGTGGAGGTGGGGGGATTCGAACCCCCGTCCTAACGTGCCACCCACTGACGTCTACAGGCTTAGTTAATGATTAATTGTCGATAAAATACTGTTCATCAACAAACTTTATTTTATCCAAGCTAATTAAAAATGTCCTTTTATATCATTAGCAAGTATAAAAGTGAGCCCTTATTGTTACAAGCATTCTAGAGTTAAGAGCGGCGCTCTAAAAGCCTGTACGCAAGCTACAACTAAGCAGCGAAAGCGTATTCTGCAGTTTCGAAGTATTCTTCGTCTTTTTTTGCAGTTAATTGTTTTTGCTAGTTTTGGGAGTTGGCGCTCCGCCTGCAGCCACTGGCCTGATCTACGCCAGTCGAAACCGGTACACCCCCTTAGTTTTATCTAAAGGGTACATATAAAAGATATAAATAAAAGATAAAATAATCAATATATAAAGAATTAAAATAATAAATATATCTTAAATTAATAGATACAGAAGAAATATAATTTAAATTGGAGTTTTATAAATTAATAAAATTTTAAGTAATTCTTTTAGTTATTTATAATTTATTCAATATTTAATAAATAATTATACATTTACTACATATTAAATTTTAAAATTTTTAATTAGAATTATAAATTTTTGCAAAAAATTAATTGCATTAATTTGTTGTATTACAATAAATTAGCAACTAAATGAATAATTATTTGTTAAAAAATAGTTAATTTTATAATTAATGGTTAAAAAATAAGAAATTGATTTGTTTAATTATAATAACATAAGATTTCTTTAAAATTATATTAGTTTAGGAGAGATTTATATGAAAAAACTATTTACTTTATTAATTGTTGCTTTATTATTCACATCGAATTTTATTTTTGCTAATGGAGTTAGTGAAGCAAATACTTCAAAAGAAGTAAAAAAAACTGAAATGTTATTATGGTTACCCCCTTTTGCATCAAGCAGTGATGCTCTTGATGAACAATTTTGGAGTGAAACTTTAAAACCATGGGCTGATGAAAATAATGTTGATTTATCAATTGAAATTACACCTTGGGGTGGGTATGAAGAAAAATATTTAACAGGATTTGCATCTGGAGAAGGTCCTGATGTTGGATATATGTATATGCAAATGTTCTATGATTATATTCAAATGGGTGCTCTTGAGGATCTTGATAAATATTTCACACAAGCAGAAAAAGATGATTATTACTATTATGAACAAGGTAATATGATGGGTGGACAATATTGTTTACCATTTATTGTAGGTAATGCACGTGTTTTATATGCAAACCAAGATATTTTAGATCAAGCTGGAGTAACTAAACTTCCAGAGACTTGGGATGAATTTATCGATGTTTGTTTACAAATTAAGAAAAATGTTCCTGGAGTAATGCCTTTAGCTCAATCTTGGGCTGATCCATCAATCGGATTATTAGATGACAACTTTTTCCCTTATTTTTGGCAAGCTGGTGGACAAATTTATAATGATGAAGGCACTCAATTAGCATTAACTGAAACAGATGCTGCTTATGTAGCTGCAAATTTCCTTCATGATTTAAGATTTAAGTATGATATTGTTGATGAAGCTCAATTAGGTATGACTATTGCAACTGATGACTTTAAACAAGGAAAAGTAGGTTTTGTTTGTTTAGGTGCTAATAAAGCAAAAGGATTTACTGACGCTGGAATTAATTGGTCCTTTATCCCTTCTTTGAAAAAAGAAACAAAAGGTATTTGGGTTGCATCAGATTCATTAATTATGAATAGTTCTTCAGAAAATAAAGAATTAGCAGCATCATTAATGAAATATATTACTTCAGCAGATACTATGACTAAATTCCATACTGAAATTTCACCTTTTACACCAATTAGTAAATCTGAAAAATATAATGATAATCCTGCATTCAAAGAAATGTATGAAAATGATACTCCTTATTTCCATACTCTTCCTGTAGCAAAAGCCTCAGCTACTATTTTTGATAATTTATGTAAGAATTTACAGCTTATGATGATGGGAGAACTTTCACCTGAAGAAGCAATTGATAGAACAGTTGAATATTCAAAAAATGTTCTTTAATTAAAATATTTTTAAATTAAGGGAAGGTTTTTCTTCCCTTAATAAATTGTTTTCGAGGTGAAAAATGAAGAATAAAAAAGAAATTATAATGGGTTATTTGTATATATTGCCAAGTTTTATATTAATAAGTGTGTTTGCAATAATACCAATATTTATGAATATTTATTATAGTTTTACAAAATTTAATGTAATTCAAAGTGCTCAATGGGTAGGGCTTTCTAATTATATGAGAATGTTAAAAGATCCTTATATTGTAGCATCTTTAAAGAATACATTTATTTTTACAATAATTACGGTACCAGCGCAAACCCTTTTTTCTTTAATAATTGCAGCAATTTTAGCTGATAGATTTAGAAATAAAATGGGTGAAGTAATAAAAAGTGCAATGTTTATACCAGTAATTGCTTCTGCAGTATTAGTAGGTACATTGTGGTCAATTTTTTTAGAGCCTTATGGCTTAATGAATTCAATTTTGAATTTTCTTCATATACCTTCTATAAACTGGTTAGGGGGTAAAACATCATCCCTTCTTTCTGTTTGTATGGCAACTGTATGGAAAAATGTAGGTTATTTTTTAGTAATTTATTATGCTGGAATAATGGATATTCCGAAAGAATTATATGAGGCAGCTCGAGTTGATGGTGCCTCTAAATTTCAACAATTTAAATTTATTACAGTGCCTAGTTTATCATCTGTTACTTATTTAATAGTGACTCTAGGTACAATATGGTCGTTTCAGGTTTTTGATATGGTATATATGATGACTAATGGTGGCCCTGGTATGTCTACCGTAACTCTAGTACTTACAATATATAATGCTGCTTTTAAGAGTTTTAATATGGGATATGCAGCTTCTATTGCAATTGTAATGTTTGTTCTTGTGATCTTAATACAAACCTTACAAAGAAAATTCTTGAGTGATAGAGGAGAGAGTTAATAATGAAAAAACAAAGTGATAAAAATGTTATTTATTATATTCTTTTATTTGTTTTATTAATAAATGCAATAGTAGCGATATTCCCATTTTTTTATATGGCTTTAATGTCCTTAACTCAAAAGGATATGTTGGATTTAGATTTTTCAAATGTTACTTTTAGTTTGAAAAATTATTTTAAGGTAATTGATGGATTTAATTTATTAGTAAATCTTAGAAACTCTATTATTGTTACAGTTTCCTCTTGTTTATTAAATGCGATTATATGCTCAATGGCTGCTTATGCTTTTGCAAAAAAACATTTTCCTTTTAGGGATAAAATATTTGCAATTTATTTAGCAACATTAATGATTCCAGGTCAAGTTACAATGATTCCAGTTTTTGTTATAATAAAAAATCTTGGATTAATGAATACTTATCCAGCACTGATTTTACCTATTATCAATGCATTTGGGGTATTTTTAATTAGACAGTTTATGATTGGGGTTCCAGATGATTTGCTAGATGCTGCTAGAATTGATGGATGTGGGGAAAATAGAATTTTTATTTCTATTGTGATACCTTTAGTAAAACCTGTTCTAGTGTCACTTACAATTTTTACTTTTATTACAAGTTGGAATGATTTCTTGTGGCCCTTAATAATAGCTTCTAAACCAGCTATGAAGACCTTAACTCTAGCTATTGCAGCATTAAAAGGCTCATATTCAACAAATTATGGATTAGTTATGGCAGGTGCAACTTTTGCTTTTCTTCCTCCATTTATTTTATATATTTTCTTACAAAAGCAATTTGTTGAAGGTATCGCATTAAGTGGAACAAAAGGATAATTATATGGCGAATTATGAATTTTATATTGCTTCTTCATTAGAAAAAGTTTTTCCAACTAGTAGAGTTAAAGAAGAAAAAAGAGAAAGTTTTAATCTTTTACAAAATGATCAACTAAATTTTCAAATAGTTTATTTTTTAGATGATTGTGATAAACAAGTAAGAAATAGACATTTTAGAGTAAAGATAATTTCAACTTTAGATTCTCAAATAAGTGAAGTTAAATTAGTAAAGTGTGAATATCTAGCTACTGAAAATAGGGATAGATATTATATCTCAACAGATCCTGGTTTGTATCCAGATTTGCTAATCCCTAGTAATGGAATTATAAAGCCTTTAGTAAATCAATATAAATCTTTATTTATATCTATTCTTTCCAAAAATAATATTGATACTCATAAAGTAAAAATTCAAATTGAAGAAGTATTGTTTGAAGATAACACAGGGAAAAAAATATTTACAAATAAAATATTTTTTGAAGAAGAACTGAATATAAATATAATTAATGAGAAACTAATTGATCTTCCAATAATTCATACTCAATGGTTTCACTGTGATAGTATTGCTAATTATCATAATGAAATCCCTTTTAGTGATAATTATTGGGATCTACTTGAAAAGTATATATTTTATGCAAGAACTAAGTGTGATGTTAATATGCTATTAACTCCTGTTTTTACCCCGCCTTTAGATACTGATGTAAATGCAGAGAGAAAAACTATTCAATTAGTTGATATTACTTATGATAATAATAACTACAGTTTTGATTTTTCAAAATTAGAAAAGTGGTGTGAGATTTGTAAAAAAAGTGGAATCGAATATATTGAAGTAGCTCATTTGTTTACTCAATGGGGAGCTAAATTTACTCCTAAAATTGTTGTTTTAGAAAAAGATGAAACAGGTGAGTTAAAAAAAATAAATAAATTTGGTTGGCATGTTAGGGCAACTTCAGTGGAATATAGAAAATTTTTAGAATCCTTTATCCCTTCTTTAATTAAAGCATTTGATTTTTTCGGCTATAAAAAAGAAACCTTATATTTTCATATATCTGATGAACCTAATATTTCTTGTATAGAAGATTATCAAAAGGCAAAAAATCAGGTAAAAGATCTATTAGTTGATTGTAATTTAATTGATGCTTTAAGTGATTTTTCTTTTTATGAGAATGATTTAGTAGAAATACCAATTCCTTCAAACGATCATATAGAACCATTTGTAAATAAAGTTGATCAATTGTGGACATATTATTGCATAGCTCAAGGGAATATGGTCCCAAATAGATTTATTGCATTACCTTCTTATAGAAATAGAGTGATGGGTATTTTATTATATTTATATAATATTAAAGGATTTTTGCATTGGGGTTTTAATTATTGGGAGAGTGAAAATTCTAGAGAAAGTATCAATCCTTTTATTAGCTGTGATGGCAATTGTGCATTTCCTGCAGGAGATCCTTTCTTAATTTATCCAGGACCGTTATCTTCACTTAGAAATGAAATTCAAATTGAAGCATTTAATGATTTAAAATTGCTTTGTATTTTAGAAAAAGAAATAGGAAGAGAAAAGGTTATTAATATAATTAAAGATGGGGAGAGTTGTGGTTTTACTTTTAAGGATTACCCAAAGAATAATGAATATTACTTAAGGTTGAGGGAAAAAATATTAAATATGATAAGTTTGTCATGATTATTGATTACAATAAATAAAATAATATATATTTAAGGATAATATGAAGAGAATTAAAAGGCATTTAGGTTTGAGTGTATCAAGATATAATACTTTTAAAGCTATGATTAGTGTAAGTGTCATGGTTTTCCTTATTTGCGCTCTTTTGGGGATTGTTTTTTTTACTAAAATATCAAAAGAATTAAAAGCAAACTTTAACCTGAATCCGTATAGATTTCAAAATAAGTAAAATATATCAACATATGTATAGTAAATTATAGAATAAAAAAGCCTCTTATGTTACAATTAGATTATCACAAAAAAAGGTAACAGGAGAGGCCAAATGATTGATTTTGATACTACAACAATTACACTAGAGAGTAAAG
>RZYO01000142.1 GCA_009930325.1 Spirochaetia bacterium
ATTATATATTTATCATTACTATCTTGAAATACATAATCAGTTAATACAAAATAAGTATCAGGAATTTCTAATGATGTTTCTCCACCTAAAGTAGAAACATATGTATATGGTACTGTATATTCTTGACTAGCACCAATTGTTTTTGTTAAATAAAATGTTTCATACTCATCAACAACTTTAAATCTTTTTACTTCATTATCCCAAGAAATAGTTGCATTATCAGATGTAGTATAACTTCTATCAAAAACTATAGATGGTTCTAATTTATTTTCATATTGTTTTAATCTTAATATATTAGATTCAGTATCAAATTCTTTAGTAGTATAATCTATACCTATTAAAGATTTATTACCTGTAGCATCAGTAAAATTAAATTTTTCTTGAGTTTCATTCCAATTAAATAAAACAGTAGATTTACTAACACTACCTCTATCAATAGAAATACCAGGAGTAGTATTATTTTCACTATTATATAAAAATTCAACTTCTTTTAATAAATTATCTCTAATTTTTCCAGAAGAATTAATACCTATTAAATCTATAACATTTGTTCCATCATTAGTAATTCCCCAACGATTTTTAATTTCATCCCAAATAGTATATACATCATCTAAAGAACCTCTATTAACAACAATTCTACTATTACCTAAAATATTATTTTCATAATTACCTTCAAATCCAGAATGTAAAATAATATCTTTATCTTCGATCTCTAAATATTCTACAGTAGATTTATTAATTGTTTCTTCAATAATAAGATTTTTAGCGGTAATTGTTTGAGCATCAATATCTTGAGCAATTAATTTACTTTCTAAAGTAATTCCTTCATTAAGATTTTTTTCTTTTATTTTATCTACTTCAATATTATCTAATTTTAATACTTTAGTAGAAACAATTTTATCATCTTCTGGGCTATAAAATAAAAAATTTGAAGGAACAGGGTCAGTAAATGAAAAAGTTTTCACTTCTCCATTTACTACCGCTTTTAATCTACCTAATTGTAAAATAGGATCATATTCAACTTTTAAAATACCATTAATTAATGGTATAGAATTAGAAGTAGTATTATAAAATGATGTAATTACATCATTTAAATATTGTCTTCCATATTCTAATTGGTCTTGTATTCTAACTACATCTGACATAATATAAATCTCCTATTTATGGAATCGAACAATAGTAATATGAGCAGTTTTTGTAGATGTAAAAACTAAATTTTGAGTATTTAAATTATAATCTATTGTTGGAACTAATAATTTTCCATCATAATAGACTAGCACTAGAAAATCTACATTAGCAGAATAATTGCCCCAAGGATAAGGAATAGCTGTTAATCCATCATTAGGAATATTAAATTGTCCTATATATGTATTATCATAATCATATCTATTAGAAAAATTATAAATATCGGATAAAGTTTTATTTTCTATAGTTCTTGCATTTATTTGTGAATTTGGAACATAATCTTCATTTATCATTTCAAATATTGCATATTTTTTAGGATCAATACCTAAAATTTCAAAAATATCAATGAATATTTTCTGTAAAGCACTTAAAAATATATTAAAAGATGTATTTCTAAATCTAAAATTAGGTGAGGACATTTAAATACCTTCCTTGTTGTGTTGATTTTCTGTTACCATTTCAAATAATTTATTTATATTTTCTTTCATCATTCTAATATCTTTTTCCATTCTTTTTATTCTTAATTGATTACTTAAAAATTCTTTTTCTTCTGCTGTTTGTTCATAAATAATTGCTCCACTATTAGGATCTCTAGTTTTTAAAGGCATTTGTAATCAATCCTTTCTTTACTGCAAGTTAAACTTTGATATAATAACTCCTAAATCTTTAATTTCTGGAGTAGAAAATATAGAATTACTAGATAAGTCAAATTTTAATTTTAATGATGATGTATTTAATGAATTGGCAACTCTAATATTATCCAAAGATTCGCCAATTAATAATAATCTTGTACTAAATCCTGATAAAATACCAATTTGAGTATCAGTATATATTTCTATTATTTTTCCAGCATAATCTACATTACTAAATGTTATTTTTTTATCTACATGAGAATATAAATAATTATTTATATATTCCCAATTATCACCAGAAGTATTTATTCTAATAAAAAATATTTGTTTATTTGTAAAATTTTCACTTTCTTCATCAGAAAATTCTACATAAGGAGAATCATCTAAAGAAGTAGTTTTTGTAAAGCATTGATAAGGTGTAACACATATATTTTTATCCCCCTGTATTTCATCAAATAAAGATTTTACATTAATTTGAGGAATAAAAGTAGCAGGAAAATATTTATTTATTTCATTAGAATATACTTTTACTATATCTATATTAGTAATACCAGTAGATAAAGTAACAATTTTTTCAGATAAAGTATAATCGGTATCTTTAATTAATTTTACACCATTTTTATAAACTACTACATCAGATGAATTATATAATCTAGGAAAATCTGGTTCATCACCAGTTAAAGTTGAAAAATTTATAGTTGGCGTAGGAGATGATAAATCAGTAGCTTGTAAAGATTCATTTAAATCCATTCTTTTAGAAATTCTTATTTTACCACTATATTTATTTTGATTATTTAGTAATTCTCTGTGAATTCTATTTATAACAGAAATATCTTTATCTATTGTATATACTCTAAAATCATCAATATTACCAGAAAAAATATTTGAATAACCTGTATTAGTATTAATACCACCAATAAATAAATCTTTTTCAAAATCAGAAGAATCCATAGTTAAGGTTAATGCTAAATATCCATCAATATAAAACATAATATTTTTAATTGTTCCGGTTGTTGTCCAAGTAACACCATATCTATACCAAGTATTAATAGATACTGTATCCATTCTTGAATCATAAATATTAGTTTTTATTTCATTATTTACTTTAATATATGGTTTTAATGTAATAGAAGATAAAAATATACCTAAACCTTCTTTATTACCAAATAAACAAGTATCTTGTGGAGGATTTTTATCTATCATAAAATAAAATAATACTGAACCACATTCATCTGTTAATTTAATTCTAGGATCAATAATAAAACTACCATTCATATTAATAGAATTACCAGTAATTTTAGGTGTTTTATTACTATAATTATTAACTGTATCTGTTAATACTTGATTTATATTATTTTTTATTACAACAGCTTCTAAATCAATAATACTCTTATTATTTTTACCTAAATCAGTTAAATTTTTATTATCAAAAGGTAAATAAATAGATAAATTATTTTTATCTTCAATAATTGGAAAAACTTTAGGTGGTAAAGCAGAATATGTATCACCAATATTAAAATCTTTTAATTTAACAATAATATTATTACTTGATAAATAAATTATAGAAGAATCACCCATAGTAATACGTCGTTTAACAGTTAATATAGTTAATTGATTACTTGGATTAGTAAAATCATATGATTTTCCATCATATTCAACAAAATGACTACCAATTTGAATAATTCCACTCTTAGGGAAATTTTGAGAATTTTTTAATTTTATTTGATTACTTAAAGAAGTATTATAATTATCAGCTAAAATTCCACTTAAATTGCTAACATATATTAAATCTAATGCAATTTGGCCTGTATTATCTATGTTTTCTTCTGAAATAATATTATCTTTTCCTAAATAGATGCAAATTCCATTGATATAATCTGGATATTGTACAAATAAATCTATAACATATTTTTCTACTGCATCTATAGCTGTTTCTGGAATAGTAATTTTATATAATTTAGAAATATTTAAATCAAAATTAGTTTTATTATCATTTATATCTTGAAATCCTACACTATCATTTGTATTAGCTGAAATAGCAACATAATAAGTTCCATGATCTAAATAATCCGTAACTAAATTTTTATTAACTTGAACAAGTGTAGTTGCATCAGATAAATATGGAACTGTTTCTGGGGCGAATGGAACAGATAAATCTATACTGTTCCATTCACCATCTATTTTAGTAATACTAGAACCAAAATCTATATTTAATGTGCCACTTTTTAGCTCTTTTATTGATTTTTCTAAAGAAATCCAATTAATACCATTATCAAAAGATAACATAGGAATAGCATCTGTTCCATCTGGTATTTTTTCTTTCCAAATTAATCTAGCTTTTTTAACTTCATTCATGATGTAATAACCATCCTATTCAGAAAAACTAAAACTTCGCATAATATATGAACCAACTGTATTATATTTAGCAAAAATAGTATTAAATGTATTCCAATTTATAACTGGAGATATCTTTTTATTATTAGTTGAAAATTCAAATCTAAATTTAATTTTTATTTCATCATCTAATAAAGAATTTGGATCAAATACTATTTTTTCTCTTATTGGTAAACCAGATATATCAGCAGTTCCTATTTTGTATTTATATTTTAAATCTGTTCCTTCCATAATAGAAGATTCTAAATATGTATTTAACATTGCATATTCATCTATTGCATAATCTAAAGTTTCCATTACACCCACTGTTTCAAATTCACATACATGGATAGAAAATTTTAATGCTGCATCTTGAATTAATGTCCAAGTAGATGCATTATCTGATACATATAAATTACCTTTCCCATAAGGTTTAACTTGGATAATAGATTTTGAAGAAATATCATATTGATTTACTTTAGCATACCATATTTCATAACCACCAGTAGGACAATTCAAAGAAAATGCATAATTTTTCCCTGATTGACAATAAATAGGATAATCAAATGCTACATTAGTAACAATAGCACCTACACTAGATGTTTTAATATCTGATAAATTTAACCAATGTTCATATAAAATTGGTCCAGAAGGTTCGTTATTAACTACTTCTCTAATAGATATATAAACTTTTGAAGGTCTATTTGAAATATCAGGTTTGCTTTTAAAATATAAATCTAATTTATTAATAAACATATCTTGAGAAAAAGAAAAAGTTTGAGAAATTGGATCAAAATTTCTAGAACTAGATAATCCTGTTAAATTATCAATATAAATTGGTCTTTGTTTAAATGAGTTTAAATAAAATGTATTTGTTACTTTATTATCATCTTGTAAATCTGTAATTCTTTCATATTCTCTATAATATCCATTTGTTTTATAATAAATTGTTCCCATTTCATTAACTTCATGCCAAGTAATTGAATTATCTTCATTTATAATTTTATTACATCTAATAATAGTGATTTCTTTATTACCTTGTATTGTTCCTATAGGTAATGCAAACGCTATTTTAAATGTTCCTTGTTTAGAGCATTTAAAATTACCTACTCCATTAACAGATAAACTAGCTTCATCCGATGAAGCCATTAAATCTTCTGATAATATTTCAAAACTAGTTAATTGAACACCATCAAAATATAATCTTAATTGATTGTCTTCAATAGAATTATAAGGAGTAAAATTTTCACCTCTTAAAATAATTACATCATCAGAAATAATAGGAATACTTAAAGATTTTAAATAATTAATTTTAACATTATCCATTGTTACAGTATCATAATTATTTTCTTGTGATAAACCATATACCCATTCCCTTATTTTAGTAGTCAAATGCATAACTTTCATAGGTAATATTATATTATAATCAAAAAAATTATTACTATCTATATTTATTTTGTTATTAAATTGAATAGATTCAAAATATAACTTAGGCATAGTAGAAAATTTTTCATTCTTATTAATATCTATAACATCAGACGCTATTTTTTGCCATTCAGCTTCTATTGTTGTAAAAGGTAGAGTAATAATTCCACTATTATTAACAACAGAAGAAATAGAATTAATAGTTAAATCAGAAAAAGAAACAGTTTCCGTAGATAGTCCTAATTTCATAATATTATTAAATATATCTATACTAGCACTATAAGATAAATTATAAATATCAGATTTAACATAATCTGTAAAACTATCTACAAAAATTCCTTTTAAATTAGTTAAAGAATCTTTTGAAGAATGCTTAGATTGCATATCATTTTCTAATGCTGTCATAGTAATATTATATTCAATATTATCTACTCTTGACATGAGAGTTCTTTGATCCGCAACTGTAACTCTATAAATATTATAATGCATTTTTTTATATTGAGAAGGGTCTTTACCAGGTTCAACTAAAATATAACCTATAGGTAATACTCCTAATGGTATTTCTGGAATATCTATTTCATATATTTCACCAGCATTACCATTAATAACTTTTAATAAACCATTTACATCAATATATACTAAATCATATCTAGAAATAAACCAAGTATAATCTACTTCCATTTGCGTATCTGGTGCTGGTGGAGTAATTAATGTAAATTTAGTAAAATTATTATTATCTATAGAAGTAATATAGTCTACTCCTTCTATAAAATTCTTTTTATATACTATATCTATATAATATGTACTACCTGTACTTGGCATATTATTTTTAAGCCATGTAATAGATAAACCATTTATTACGTAATCAACATTTCTTAAATAAGTATAATCACCTTGATAAATTTTATTAACAGAAATTAATCCACTAATATTTAAAGAATCACTAATGGTAGTACCTCTATTTATACTTATTTTTTCTTGAATAACTTGGCAAATTAATTTATTAACTTGTTTTACATTAGCATGAAATAATGTATAAGTGTCTACATCTTCTAAATATTGATGAGATTCATTAATATCTGTTTTTCTTGTATCAATAGCAGATTTAGTTACGATATAATTACTATCATAATTATATTCATATCCTTTTACATATGCTCTGCCTTCTGATAAAGTAATTCGATATTGTTGTGTAGTATTAATATTCATAGCTGTAGATATTTTTAAACCTCTAACTAAAAAGTTACCAGATTCATCAAATGTTCTATATGCCATCATATCATAAACCTTACCTAAAACTGGTTTAGGTTTAGTAGGGCTAACTATTTGTCTATTATATAATTTAATAATATCAATTACTATTCTTGTTCCAGATTGAGCAACTTTTAATTCATCCTCTGTATATATTAAAGGTATTACTTCATATAATAATCTATATGAACCAGGTTCATTGTAATTTTCATAATTTTCTGCTGGATCATATAAAGTCTTATCATCAATTTCAGTAACAGCAGTTTCTATTAACTCATAACAAATATAACAAATACCTGGATCAATTTTAGAAGTTTGCCATTGACCAACTGGTGTATTTATTATAATTCCATTATAATAAATCTTTCCTTCTGAAAGATA
>RZYO01000339.1 GCA_009930325.1 Spirochaetia bacterium
TAAACATAACTATCTGACATTAAAAATTCCTCCTTCAAACTTTGTACACAGGACAGTTTCTATTATTTTTAAGAAGTTTATTTCTCCATTCTACTACTCTATCGCTAAACCAAACATCTTTCATAAAATCATCACAATTAACTATATCAATACCAGTTTTCCATTCACCTATGCTTTCAGTAAAAGAGCAAGGATAAAAAAGGCCATCAGTATTTACATAGATAGAAAATAAACCTGATTCACAAGGTTCTACAAAATCTATAATATCTTTGTAGTTATTTCTACCTTTAATAGCTTCAATAAATCTAGAAGCACCACAACTATCAAATCCAATAGAAATGTTTTTTTCAAAGGCTTTAGTTATTAGTTCATTGTATTTAATATCATCCTGAAGAAGAGAAAAAGAATCACATTTAGTTTTATTTTTATAAGAAAGAAAAACTACAGCATTAAGCTTTTCTAATCTACTATCATTTAATACCTTATCAAGAAGATCAATACATTTATCGATCGTTTGTGAAGAAAGAAGTTGATGTATATTAACTTGTTTCATTCCTAAATCAGTAAATCTTTTTATAGCATTAAAACAAAGATTATCGTCATAATTAGATACTGAAACTGCTCCACAGTATTTAGCAATGTGTTCAGCATAAGTAATTCCTTCATATATTTCTTCAAGTCTAGCTCCATTAACTGTAATATTAGGAACTACTTTATTTTCTCTGCAATATCTAAGAATAGGTACTAGATCAGGATTAGCATCAACATCTCCTACTCCAAGAGCCACCTGGCAAAGAAATCCTTTAGGATTGATTTTTTCAATAATAGTTTGAAAGGTTTTAAGAGACATATTTTTTTCAATTAAAGCAGTATCATTCTTGTAACAAAAAGTGCATCTTTTACCGAATGGACCAGAACAAATTGTTGAAATTTCTATATCTGCTATTTCAGGTCCTCCAGGAGAATAAAGAGGATCATCATCATGTGTTTTTCCCCATCTAGCAAAAAAGCCAGTTTCATAATCAAAAACAAAATTGTATGTTAAACCTTTGACTACTTTTTTCATTTCTAATCTTCCTCCTTCAATTTTGAACTAGAGAATAGAGATCAGTTAGTTCACTTTCATCATCAACCATATAAGAACAATAAGCTAGTTCACCTTTTTTAAGCATTTTAGCGAACAATTCGATAGCACACATCAAATAATTCTTTTCAAAAAATTCAAGCTTAATTACAGATTCTACTTTGATTTTCTGATTAAGGTCTCTCAATTCTGAGAGATTAAAATCTGTCATCGCCTCATCTTGAATTATTTTTGCAACATAAGTCTTTAGAATTAAATTGCAAAGAGCTTTTTGCTTAGAATCCTTGAAAATGAACATTTGATCTTCCTCCTTAGAGTAAATGCTTTATATTTTAACAAGATCATTATATCATATCTTCCATAGGTTGTAAATAGCCAAAAATAAAAAGTTG
>RZYO01000340.1 GCA_009930325.1 Spirochaetia bacterium
AGATAATTTTATAAAACAAAATAAGAAACATGAAGTATATAAAAAACATGTAGTATTAATATTTGATGAATGTCATAGAAGCCAGTTTGGTGATATGCATACAGCAATAACTAAAAATTTTAAGCAATACCATATCTTTGGATTTACAGGAACTCCAATCTTTGTAAAGAATGCTCCAACTGGTAATAAAATGCTGCTTAAAACAACACCACAAGCATTTGGAACTAAATTACATACTTATACTATCGTTAATGCTATAAACGATGAAAACGTATTACCTTTTAGAATTGATTATATAAATACCATAAAAGAAAAAGATGATATTAACGATAGTGATGTTACATCCATAGATAGAGAGAAAGCATTAGAAGATCCAAAAAGAGTATCACTAATAGTTGAATATATAATTAATCACTTTGACCAAAAAACAAAAAGAGCAAGCTATTATAAACTAAAAGATAAAAGAGTCTTTGGCTTTAATTCAATTCTAACAGTATCTTCAATCCCAATGGCTATGAGATATTATGAAGAATTTAAGAAACAAACAAAAGAAAAAAATAAAGATTTAAAGGTTTGTACAATCTTTAGCTATAGTGCTAATGAAGAAGAATCAGCTAATAACCTATTACCCGATGAAGACCTAGATGCTACAGCATTAGATAAAACATCAAGAGATTTCTTAGATTATGCTATAGATGATTATAATAAAACCTTTAATATGAACTTCAGTACAGATTCTAAAGATTTTCAAAACTACTATAAAGATGTATCTAAAAAAGTAAAAGAAAAAGATATTGATTTATTGATAGTTGTTAATATGTTCTTAACAGGATTTGATGCAACAACCCTAAATACTTTATGGGTTGATAAGAATCTAAAACAACATGGATTAATACAAGCCTTCTCAAGAACAAATAGAATATTAAACTCAGTTAAAACCTATGGAAATATAGTATGTTTTAGAAATCTACAAGAAGCTACAAGAGATGCAATAGCATTATTTGGAGATGAAAATGCAGAAAGCATAGTTGTCCTTAGAAGTTTTGAAGATTACTATAATGGCTTTGACAAAAATGGTAAGCATACCCTAGGTTATGTTGAACTTATTGAATTATTAAAGAATAAGTTCCCATTAGAAGAAGAGATAATAGGAGAGACAAAACAAAAAGAATTTGTATCTCTATTTGGAGCACTTCTAAAACTTAAAAATATATTAACATCTTTTGATGAGTTTAAAGATAATCAAATACTAAGTGATAGAGATCTACAAGATTATCAAAGTAACTATATTGATATCTATGAAAAGTTCAAAAGAGATAAAAAAGCTGAAAAAGCAGATATCAATGATGATGTAGTATTTGAACTAGAACTTGTTAAACAAGAAGAGATAAACATTGATTATATATTAAGACTAGTTAAAGAATATCATGATTCAAATTGTAAGAACTCTGAAATCTTAGTAGATATCCAAAAA
>RZYO01000341.1 GCA_009930325.1 Spirochaetia bacterium
TCAGAAGTAGTAAGATTTAATAACGAAATTGATCACAGATATTTTAACGTTTGTGTTGAAAGAATTAACTATGCACCAATTGAAATTAATGAAATTAGAGTTTTAATTAAAGAAAGGAAGTTAAGAATTGAAAATTAGAGAAGGGTTTGTTGCTAATAGTTCTAGTAGTAGTTATTGCATTTTAGGTTGGTTAGGTGAAGAATTAGAAAAGGATTCTGTACAGAAAGCGTTGCTTGAATTCCTAGAAAAAAATGATTTAGAAATTCCAGATGAACCAATAACAATTGATAATTTTGAAGATCTTTTTGGAGAAAGTGATGATTGTCTTAAAGTCTTATATTTAGATGAAGAAGGTTTAATAGGTTTTGATCTAAGTTACGAAGCAATTAATTTATCAGCTTTTAAGAAAGATGTAAAAATTTTTGAATCTAAATGTAAGAAAGAAAATTCTATTTTTAACATTCTTTCAACTTCAATAAATAAAGAACCTAGTGTTTTCATTGGAGAAACATACAATTAATAAGAAAGGAGTTTTGAAAAGTGAAAATTAGAGACGGATTTGTTGCTAATAGTTCTAGTAGTAGTTTTCTTGCTATCGGTTGGTCATTTTGGAATACTAGAGATTTTGTTGTGAAAATTCTAGATTATATTATTAATTCAAAAGAATTATCCGACAAATTAGGAATAACAAATTTTGATCAAAGACAAGATGACCCTGAGCTTGAATACTATAATTCAATTGATGATTATTTGGTTGATATGTTTGAAGATGGAGAAATTTCTTCTATTATTGATAAAGAGTTAGGAATTGAATTGCTTAATGGTCCAGATGAAAGTGTACATCTATCTGTTAAAATTAGAGTTCCAGAAAATCCTTCTCATTTTGTGAATGAAGTGATCAGAAAGAAAGAACTTATTGATGTAGCAATTGAAAATAATGAAATACTTAAATTTTTAGCTAATAGTGAACCTCCGTATGTGATTCATGAATGTTGGACGGATTATTAAACTATGATTAAAAAATATAGGCCTAAAACTGAAGGTTTTGAAGCTATTCTTTGGAATGGAACTAATGTTGAAGAAATTAAAGAATTTTTAGGTAGTGTTTTCATTAAACACAAAGTTGAAAGACACCCTAATGGAAAAAATCAAATTGAGTACTTTTATAGTGTGTTTGAAACAAAAGCTGATAAAGGTTCTTATTTTTTTAAAGACGAAAATGGTTTTTTAACTCACCTTTCTTCTGCAGAATTTAATAAGAATTTCGTAGAGGTTGGTGAAGATTAATGATAATTTTAGAAATTATTCAATCTCTTAGAGATGAATCTAAAACCAATTCTAAATTAAAAATTCTTAAAGAAAACAAAAACAATCTTATTTTAACATCTTTGTTTTGGTGGACTTACAACCCTACACATAATTTTAATATAACAAAAATTGATGAATTTTCACTTGTTGGCGATAAAACAT
>RZYO01000342.1 GCA_009930325.1 Spirochaetia bacterium
AAAACAACCATAATCAATACATACCCACTTACCATTTAATAATCCGAAATTACTATATTTTGTATCAGTGAAGAAAGCTGGTAATTGTTTTGGGTATTTTGTTTTATCTGGGAAAATCACTTTATCTTGAATAAGATATTTACCAGTAGCACTATATTGATAACAAGGAGCAAACCATTTCTTTAATTTAGGATAATAATTTGATATATCATCCCATAAAATATACTCCCTAGCGTTCTCTTTTTCTCCATAAACATCGTTGGCGACCTTAATAACTTTATCTTTATTATATTTTAAATCATAAACAGTTCTATAAACACCAGTTCCTAACTTTTTATTAACTAATAAATTAAATAGCTCTTTCTCCATATTATTTTATAATTTCCCATTTTAATTTTCTTCTTAATCCTTTATCATAAATAATAATAAATCTATGTTTTTTTGGTCTGTCTAACCATTTTCCGCCAATAATTCCTTTTGTCTTTCCTCGTTCTTGTTTAACTCCATTGACATAGAAATCTTTTTTCTTTGTTGTCATCCCGCAATAAATAAAATTACAAGCCTTATATATTCCTCCATTATGTAAAGAACTGTCAGCATAAGAAATAACAGCCCTAGCTTTATAATTATTACGTAATTGCTTTAATGATTTTCCAACTAGATGACTGCCATAATTTTTACCATTATATTCTGGAAGCAAGACCAATCTTCCTAATTCCCATATCCCCTCTTGCTCATTTCTTTTTAATCCGAATGCTCCAACTACTGTTTCTGGGGCAGATACTCCGTGGTATACAGCGCATCCTATTAAATTATTATTTATATATAGACCATAAATAACTGAACTTCTAAACCCCTTACTCCCCAGATAGTGATATTTAGATATTAGTTGTTTAGCTAGTTCCTTATTTATCTCTGTTATCATATTAAAATTATGATTTAATTTTTAAATTATTAAAAAATAATTCAGCTTCTTCTCTTGTTTTGGCTATAATGTCGGAAATGAATTGTTTAATAGAACTATCAACTAAATCATTATAAGGTAATCCGTAAAACTCATTTATCTCACTCATCTCATCAAATCTTTCCTGCCAATTTTTAGTCATATGTTTATTACAGTTATTACAAACCAATTTCATCTTTCCTAAAGTAGATAGAGGTGGTGTTATTATAGCGTCCATTCTAGAACCACATTTATTACAGACATAACCATTTGGAATGTATTCTGCTTTAGCTGTCATATAAGTTTAATTATTATCTCTACTTATAAATGTATATGATTTTGCTGTAAATAATAAATCAGCACCAATCTTTGATAATAATTCTTCACTATCTTTAGTTAATTTTTTATCAGACTTTATTTCATCAGCTAAAACAATTAATACTTTTGATAACTTTTTAATATAAACTGATAGTTGTTTATAATCATTTGGCATAAGTTTATTTATTATCTCTTATTTAGTGGGGG